>JAKAXN010000359.1 GCA_021816565.1 Actinomycetes bacterium | reverse complement strand
CGCGGTGGGACAGCTGCGCGCCGAGCGTCTCCGCGTACCACTCGATGGCGGCATCGAGATCGCGGACGGCAATGGCTACGTGGTCGACTTCTGTCAGCGCCATCCGCTCAGGGTACCGGGCGGGCCGACCGTCGGCGGGGCGTGGCCACCTCGTTCAAGGTGGCCAGCGCCGTCCGGGCGTCCGGGCCGGTCCAGGCGTCGGCTCCGACGGAGGCGGCCGCCGCGGCGTCGGGCACGGCCGCCCCGCCGACCAGGATCGGGGCCCCCACCTCGGCGGCCTTGAGGGCGGCCACCGTGTCGGCCAGGCCGCCGCGCAGCTCTCTCATGGTCGCCCCGACCATCACCGCCATCAGCCGGCTGGCCTCGAGGGCGGACTCCACGAACGACTCCACCGGGGTGTCGGCCCCGAGGTCGAGCACCTGGAACCCGTCACTGCGCACCATGTCGGCCAGCATGGCGGCGGGCAGGGCGTGGCGGTCGGTGGCCACGATCCCCACCACCACGGTGCCGCGGGGCCGGCCCCGGCGGGCGAACATCGGCCCCAGCCGGCCGACCAGCCGGGTGGCGGTGGCCGACGCCCGGTGCTCGCCGGCCACCTGCAGGCTGCCGTCCTCCCAGGCGTCTCCGATCATCTGCAGCGCCGGGGCCAGCACATCGACGTATATGTCCGCGGCGCCGGCCCCGGCCGACAGCAGGTTCTGCACCGTGGCCCACGCCCCGGCCTCGTCGCCGGCCACCAGCCGGCTCATCAGCTGCCGGCGGCCCCTGGTCGATCCGGCGCCGCGCGCCGCGCGCGGCGCCCTGGGGTGACCGTTGGGGGCCCGCAGCGACTCCACGTCGGCCTCCTCCACCATCCAGCGGGCCCCGGACTGCCGGGCCGGGAGGGTCCCGGTACGCACGTAGCGGTACGCCGTCATGTAGTGGACGCCCAGACGCCGGGCGGCCTCGCCGAGGGTGATCTGGCCGGCAGCCATCAGCATCGGATATTTACCACTGAGGTGCTCGGCCAAACAGGGCCGTTCGGGCACCGGTCGCCGCGCTGGTTCGAGCAACCGGGAGTTGATCCGTCCATATGCCACATCATGTCAATTCGCAGAGGCGGCTCGCATGACGGCCGGGCTCGGCGCCGGGCCCGGCCGCCGGTAAGAATGGGGGGAGACCATCGGCTACCCCAGGGAGGCCCCCATGCCCGGATCGGTGATCGTCGCCGGCGCCCGCACCCCCATCGGCAAGCTCTCCGGAGCCCTCGCCGGCTTCTCGGCGGCCCAGCTGGGCGCCACGGCCATCCGGGCGGCCCTGCAGCGGGCCGCGGTGACCCCGGAGTCGGTGGACTACGTGATCATGGGCCAGGTGCTGCTGGCCGGCGCCGGTCAGGTCCCGGCCCGCCAGGCCGCCACCGCCGCCGGCATCCCCATGAGCACCCCGGCCACCGTGGTCAACAAGGTGTGCCTGTCGGGCCTCAACGCCATCTACCAGGCCGACCTGATGATCTCCGCCGGCGACGCCGACATCGTGGTGGCCGGGGGCATGGAGTCGATGACCAACGCCCCGCACCTCCTGCTCGGGGCCCGCCAGGGCTACCGGCTGGGCGGCACCGAGGTCCGCGACGCCCTCATGTACGACGGCCTCGAGGACGCCGCCAGCCACGAGGCCATGGGCAAGGACAGCGAGAACTACATGCCGCAGTTCCCCGGCGTCACCAGGGAGCGCCAGGACGCCTTCGCCGCCGAGTCCCACGAGCGGGCCGCCCGGGCCACCAAGGAGGGGATCCTGGCCGAGGAGATCGTCCCCGTCGAGGTCCCCCAGCGCAAGGGCGACCCCATCGTGGTCGCCGAGGACGAGGGCATCCGGCCCGGGACCACCCCCGGGTCGCTGGCCGGCCTGCGCCCGGCGTTCGCCGCCGGTGGGTCCATCACCGCCGGCAACGCCTCGCAGATCTCCGACGGCGCCTCGGCCGTGGTGGTCATGTCCGAGGAGGCTGCGGCCCGCTGCGGGGTGGAGCCGCTCGGGCGGGTGGTCAGCTACGGGATGGTGGCCGGCCCGGACACCTGCCTGATGACCCAGCCGTCGCGCTCCACGGTCAAGGCCCTGGCCAAGGCCGATCTCTCGGTCAAGGACGTGAGCGTATTCGAGTTCAACGAGGCGTTCGCGGCGGTCGCCCTGGCATCGATCGACGACCTGGCCCTCTCGGGCGACATCGTCAATCCCAACGGCGGGGCGGTGGCCCTCGGCCACCCCATCGGGGCGTCGGGCAACCGCCTGGCCCTCACCCTGCTGCACGAGCTGCGCCGCCGGGGTGGCGGCATCGGGGTGGCCGCCCTCTGCGGCGGCGGCGGCCAGGGCGACGCCCTGGTCGTGCGCGCCGGCTGACGTTGCGCATCGCCGTCATAGGCGCCGGCGCCCTCGGGGCGGTCCTGGCCGACGCCGCGGCCGGCGCCGGCCACGCGGTGGAGTTGTGCGTGCGGACCCCCATATCCCGCCTGGTGCTGGTGCGCAACGGCGAGGAGCTGACCCCGGCGCTGCGCATCTCCACCTCCCCGGATGAGATCGACGGGCCGGCCGACGTGGTGTTCCTCACCGTCAAGGCCACCGACACGGCCGGGGCGGCCGGGTGGCTGGCGGCCCTGTGCGGCCCGGGCCGCCCGGTGGTGGCGGTGCAGAACGGGCTGGACCACCGGTCCCGGCTGGCCCCGTACCTTCCGGAGGGCACTCCGGTGGCACCGGGCCTGGCCTACCTGGCCGCCGAGAGGCTGGGCGAGGGACGGGTGCGGCACCTGGCCGGGAACCTGCTCATGGTCCCGTCAACCCACCGGGAGCTGGTCGCCGCCGCGCTGTCCGACGGGGGCCTCGAGGTGCGCGGGGTGGACGACATGGTCACCGCCTCGTGGCGCAAGCTGCTCGGGAACCTGGTGGCCAACCCGCTCACCGCCTTGACCATGCGCCGCATCGGGGTGGTGCGCGAGCCGGCCATGGAGGACCTGGCCCGCCGCATCCTGGTGGAGGCGGTGGCGGTGGGCCGGGCCGAGGGGGCGGACCTGCCGGAGGAGCTGGTGGAGCAGGTGGTGGTCGGCACCGCCCGCTACGGGGAGGAGACCGGCAGCTCCATGCTCTACGACCGGATGGCCGGCCGGCCCCTGGAGCACCGGTTCCTGACCGGCGAGGTGGTACGGCGGGGCGCGGCGCACGCCATCCCCACCCCGGTCAACTCCACGCTGCTGGCCCTGCTGGAGGCGGTCGATCCGGGACGCCGCCCGGCTTCCTGACCGCTCAGCGCCGGCGGGGTCAGCCCAGCGGAGCGGCGGGGTCAGCCGCCCAGCGAGCGGCGGCCCTCCAGGGCCCGCCCCAGGGTGATCTCGTCCGCGTACTCGAGGTCGCCGCCGACGGGCAGACCGCTGGCCAGCTGGGTGAGCTTGACCGGCAGGTCCTTGAGCAGCGAACCGAGGTACAGGGCGGTGGCGTCGCCCTCGATGTTGGGGTTGGTGCAGAGGATCAGCTCCTCGATGCCCTCCGACTGCAGCCGGGCCAGGAGCTCGCGGATCCGCAGCTTGTCCGGGCCGATCCCGTCGATCGGGCTGATGGCACCCTGCAGCACGTGGTAGCGGCCCCGGAACTCCCGGGTCTTCTCTATGGCCACCACGTCGCGTGGTTCCTCCACCACGCACACCACCGTGTGGTCCCGGCGGGCGTCCCGGCAGATCTCGCACTCCACCTCACCGGCGGGCTCCCCTGCCGCCTCGGCGATGTTGAAGCAGCGCCGGCACCAAGACACCCGCTCCTTGACCACGGTGATGGCCCGGGCCAGGCGCAGGGCGTCGTCAGGGGACAGCTTGAGGATGTGGAAGGCGATGCGCTGGGCTGACTTGGGGCCGATGCCGGGCAGCCGGCCGAACTCGTCGATCAGTTCCTGGACGGCGTTGGCGTACATGCGGCGACGGCCCTAGCCGCCCAGTAGGCCGCCCAGACCCCCGCCGCCGGGCAGGCCCGGGATCCCGGGCAGGCCGGCCGAGCCCAGGGCGTTGGTGGCCAGGCTGCTGGCCTTCTCCAGGCCGTCGCGCACGGCGGCCAGGACCAGGTCCTGGAGCATCTCCACGTCGGCGGGGTCGACGACCGACGGGTCGATCAGGACCTCCTCGAACTCCATGGCCCCGGTGACCTTGACCCGCACCGCGCCGCCTCCGGCACGGCCCTCGACCACCTGGGCGGCGGCCGCCTCCTGGGCCTGCTGCAGGTTCTGCTGGACCTGCCCCAACTGGGACAGAAGCGAACCGATGTCGAACCCGGCGCCTTCTTCGCTGCTCACGGCTGGACCTCCTCCGCGCCCGGAAAGGCATCCATGAGGCGCTGCTCGGGTGAGACTACCTCCGACGGGGCTTCTTCCAGCTCCGCCCAGTCGTAGCCGGACGGGTCGTCGTCGGGCGGCGCCTCCCGGGGACCGGGTTCATCCCCCGAGCGGGGCGCGGCGTCCGGGCCGTCGTCGAGCACCAGCTTCAGGGGGACCGGCCGGCCGAAGTGGGCGGCCAGGGCCGCCTCCACCTCCGCCCGGTTGGGTTCGGCCCGGCCCAGGAGGCCCCGGTCGGGCACGGCGTAGACCGCGGCACCGGCCTCGGACGGTAGGAACCGCCCGGTGGCCACGTACACCTTCACCGCCGGGCGCAGCCCGGGCAGGATGCGGTCGCCCCACGCCACCGTCAGCTCCTCCCGGCTGGGGACGCCACCGGCGGGACCGGCCGGGGTGCGGGCGGCAGCCGGTCCGGAAGTGGGGGCCGGGCGGGGTGGTGCTGCCGGGGCCGGACGGGCCTGGGGTGCCGGACGGGCCGGGGCGGGGGACGGCGGCGGGCCGGCCGGGCCGCCCTGGGGTGCGGGACCAGCCTGGTCGGCGGCGGCCGGGCCGCCCTGGGGGGCGGAGCCAGCCTGGGGGGCAGGGCCTCCGGCG
>JAKAXN010000358.1 GCA_021816565.1 Actinomycetes bacterium | reverse complement strand
CTGGTTGCACGGCGCCAGCCGGTCCACGTAGACGGGGCGCTCGGTCCTCCAGTTGCCGGTCCGGTTGGCCAGGCTCGAGCCGACCTCCAGGGTGATGGCGAACGGTTTCGGGGCGGTCATGGCTCCTCCGCGGTCTCGAGGCCGTAACGGGCGACGTTGTCGTCGGCCGCGGCCTGGATGCGCCCGATGACGTCGCTGCGCCATACCGGCTGGAACAGGTGCCGGTAGCGGGTCTGGCGGATCAGGTAGTCCTCCACGGGGACCCGGTGGCGTATGGGCCGGCGGTCGACGACCTCGCCGTGGCGGGCCGTGAACACCGGGAACAGCCCCGACTCGGCGGCCAGGCGGGCCACCTTGACCGTCTCCCCGGTGGCGCTGCCCCAACCCAGCGGGCAGGGGACCAGCACGTGTATGTACCGGGCGCCGCGCACGGCCATGGCCTCCTCGACCTTGTGCTCGAGGTCGTGGAGGTCGGCGACGGTGGCGGTGGCCACGTAGGGGATCCCGTGGGCCATGGCGATGCGGGGCAGGCTCTTGCCCTGGCCGAAGGCGTTGCCCGGGTCGGTCCCCACGGCCTCGGTGGTGGCGGTGCGGGCCGCCGGCGGGGTGGCCCCGGAGCGCTGCACCCCGGTGTTCATGTACGCCTCGTTGTCGTAACAGACGTAGAGCACGTCGTCGTTGCGCTCGAACATGCCGGACAGGCAGCCCATCCCGATGTCGACCGTCCCGCCGTCACCGCCCTGGGCCAGCACCCGCACACCGGTGCGGCCCTGGGCGTCGAGGGCCGCGGCCACCCCGCTGGCCGCGGCGGCGGTGTTGCCGAACAGCGAGTGCAGCCACGGCACCCGCCAGGAGCTCTCCGGGTAGGGGGTGGAGAACACCTCCAGGCATCCGGTGGCGTTGACCACCACCAGCTGCCCCCCGGTGGCCCTCACCGCGGCGTCGAGGACGTAGCGGGCACCGAGCGCCTCCCCGCAGCCCTGGCAAGCCCGGTGACCGGAGTTGAGGGAGTTGTTCCGCTCGTCGTCGGCCTGGACCGTGAGCAGGGAGCGGTCGAGCAGCCGGTTGCCGGCCGCAAAGCTGCCCACCTGGTAGAACCGCACTCTTTCCGATGCCACGGCCGTGCCTCCTAGCGCCGCTGGAGTCCGTCGGTGCCGGCCACCACGTCGGGACCGATCCGCAGGTCCATGAAGGTGAGCTCCGCCACCTCGTCGCGCAGCGCCGCCACCAGGTGGTCGCGCAGGGAGCGGTGGGTCACCGGCCGGCCGCCCAGGCCGGCCACCACGTCGGTCAACCGGCTCCCGGGGGGCGCCGCCGGCCGGACGTCGGCGTGCAGGTAGCCGCTGCCCCCGGCGGCCACCGCCCGGTCGACGGTGACGACCCGGCGGGCCCCGGCCAGCCGGGCCCTCAGCGGGTCGAGGGGGAACGGCCGGAACATCGTGATGCTGAGCGCGCCGATCGGCCAGCCGTCGGCGCGCAGCTCGTCGACCACGTCGCAGAGGGTCCCGCCGACCGAGCCGGATGACACCACGATGGTCTCGGCGCCGTCGGTGAGGTACTCGGTGAAAAAGGGCGACCGGTAGCGGCCGACCGCCCTCCCGTATTCCTCCGCCACGTCCGGGACGACCTCCGCCACCTGCTTCATGGTCATGTGGGCCAGGTACCGGACCTCCGTGAAGGCCTCGGGGCCGACCATGGCCCCGATGGTGAGCGGCGAGTCCGGGTCGAGGGACTGGCGGGGTACGAACGGCGGCAGGAATGCGTCCACCTGGGCCTGATCCGGCACGTCGATCCGCTCCACTGCGTGGGTCAGCACGAAGCCGTCCACGCACACCATCACCGGTACCGACAGCTCCTCTGCCAGGCGGAACGCCTGCGGGTGCAGGTCCACCGCCTCCTGGTTGTCCGCCGCGAACAGCTGCACCCACCCGGCGTCGCGCAGCGCCATGGAGTCGCTGTGGTCGTTCCAGATGTTGATCGGGGCGCCCACCGCCCGGTTGGCGACGGTCATCACGATCGGCAGCCCCAGGCCGGCCGCGTTGTACACCGCCTCGGTCATGAACAGCAGGCCCTGGCTGGCGGTGGCGGTGTAGGCCCGGGCCCCGGTCGCCGACGCCCCGATGGCCACCGACATGGCCGCGAACTCCGACTCGACGTTGATGAAGCGGCAACCGGGCATGGCCCCGGTCTTGGCCCGGGCCCCCAGCGCCTCGACGATGTGGGTCTGGGGGGTGATCGGGTAGGCGCACACCACCTGGGGCCGGCACGCCTCCACCACCCGGGCGATGGCCTGGGACCCCTCGATCTGCTCAAGCACGCCCCGTCACCTCCTGGCCCCGGCGCAGTGATCGCACCGCGGCCTCGGCAGCCGCCGCGTTGGCCTCGCCCACCGGGCCGCCGAAGCGCCGCCTGATGGCCGAGGTCACCGAGCCCACCGACGCCACCCCGGTCAGGGCAGCCAGCGCCGCCAGCAGGGCCGTGTTGGCCCGGGGCCGGCCCAGGAACCGCTGGCCGATCTCGTTGGCCGGCAGGGTCACCAGCCGGCCCGGTCGCAGCCGACTCTCCAGCTCCGCCAGCCCCAGCTCGGCCGGCGCCCGGGAGCTGTTGATCAGGACGTAGCCGTCCCCGCCGAGGCCGGCGAACAGCTCGACCTCGTGCAGGAGGGTGGGATCCTGGATGACCAGCGCATCGGCGTTCTCCACCGGCTCGTGGGTGCGGATGGGCCCGGCGCTGACCCGGCAGTACGACACCACCGGGGCGCCCATGCGCTCCGAGCCGAAGCTGGGGAAGGCCTGGGCGAAGGAGCCGTCCAGGAAGGCGGCCACCGCCAGCATCTCCGCCGCGGTCACCACGCCCTGGCCGCCCCGGCCGTGGAACCTGGTGCTGAACATGGCCGTTGCCGTTCGCTCATCCATGGTGCCCCCCACCGTGTTGCGGCCCGGGGCCGCCCCAACAGGGGCGAACGTCCCGGACCGGCCCATGCGGGGCATCAGCTGTGCAGCAGCACCTCGACCTGCTCCGGGTCCGGCACCGAGTCGTCCTCGTAGGGCCGCCCGTGCCACCGGAACCACTCGGTCCACGGCACGACCGAGCCGGCGATCACGTCGCCGACCAGACCGCCCAGCTCGTCGAGGCTCTCGCGCGGTGCGCTCGGGACGGCCAGCACCACCCGGGCCGGGCGGCCGGCTCTGACCAGGTCCACGGCCGCCGCCACGGTGTCGCGCGACGAGGTGCCGTCGTCGACCAGGATCACCGTCCGCCAGCCCGTCGGGACCGTCCCACCCCGGCTGACCGGCCGGCGGTGCCCGTCGCCGGAGGACCGCCGGGCCCGCTCGACGGCCTGCCTCAGGGCCTGCGCCCCCCGGGCTATGCGGTCGAGGGTCTGGGGTCGTATCAGCAGGTGCCCCCCGCCCGACACCGCCCCGAACACCCGGTTGGGGTGCAGCGGGTCTCCCGCCCCCAGCTCCTCGACGTCGATGATGTCCAGCGGGCACCCGAGCGCCCGGGCCACCTCCGCTCCTACGGCCAGGCCCCCCGAACCCAGGCCGATCACCACCGGGTCGTCGAAGTCGTGGCGGCTCACCGCGTGGGCGAGAAGCCGCCCGGCCGCCCCCCGGTCGGGGATGCGCATGATGATCGGTCCTCCTGCCGGCACCCGCCCGGCGGTCCGTCCGTCGGGCCAGGTTCCGTCAGCCCGATTGTCGTTTGGTGGCGGGGATGCGGACAGAGGCCTTCGGCCCCCGGTCGGGGGCGCCCGGATCCGGGGAGCTCTAGGAGCCGCTCACCCGGATCACGGCCGCGCCGTTGACCCGGTCGGCTTCCAGGTCGGCCAGCGCCCGGTCGGCCCGGTCGAAGGGGTAGACGGTCGTGGTGGGGCGCAGACCGATGCGCCCGGCCCGCTCCAGCAGCTCGGCCCCGTCGGCGCGGGTGTTGGCCGTCACGCTGCGCAGGGTCCGCTCCTGGAACAGGTGGCGTTGGTAGTCGAGGCGGGGGATGTCGGTCAGGTGTATGCCGGCCACGGCCAGGGTGCCGCCCCGGTCCAGGGCGGCCAGCGCCGGGAGCACCAGGTCGCCGACCGGGGCGAACAGGATGGCCGAGTCCAGCGGCACCGGCGGGGGGTCGGCGGCGCCCCCCGCCGAAGCCGCGCCCAGCCGCAGGGCCAGCTCCCGGGCCGGCCGGGAGCGGGTCAGCACGTGCACCTCCGCCCCCTCGGCGATGGCGACCTGGGCCGTCAGGTGGGCCGACGCCCCGAACCCGTATATGCCCAGTCGGCCCCCCGGGGGCAGCTCGCAGCGCCGGAGGGCCCGGAAGCCGATGATGCCGGCGCAGAGGAGCGGGGCGGCGGCCACGTCGTCGAACCCGTCCGGCAGCGGGTACACGAAGTCCTCATCGGCCACCGCGAACTCCGCGAACCCGCCGTCGCGGTCCCAGCCGGTGAAGCGGGGGGACAGGCACAGGTTCTCCCGTCCGGAACGGCAGAACCGGCACCGGCCGCAGGTGGAGGCCAGCCACGCGATGCCGACGCGCTGGCCCGGGTGCAGGCGGGAGCAGCCCGGTCCCAACCGGTCGACGTGGCCGACCACCTCGTGGCCGGGCACGGTGCCCGGCCGGTGCGGCGCCAGGTCGCCCTCGGCCAGGTGCAGGTCGGTGCGGCACACGCCGCACACGGTGACCCTGACCCGCACCTCCCCGGGTCCCGGCTCCGGGTCGGGGACGGTCACCCGCCTCAGGGGGCGGCTGGCCACCGGGCCGGGTGCGGTGACGCTCCAGGCCTGCATGCCGGAAAGCTACCCGAGCCGCCGGGCGGTGGGTGCCGTTGGGCACCGTTGGGATGTTCGGCCCTACCGGCGCGCCGGAGCGGCCGGGACAATGGCCGGCAGCAGACGAAGGGAGTTGCAGATGGCACTGATCAAGAAGGAAGAGGAGGCCACCCCC
>JAKAXN010000357.1:1144-4940 GCA_021816565.1 Actinomycetes bacterium | reverse complement strand
ATCTGTCGAGGCCGGCGGCGCGGGCCTCGGCCGGCTGGAACAGGTTGCGGGTGTCGACCACCGCCGGGCGGGTCATCAGCGAGGCCGCCCGGGACAGCTCGTAGCCCTGGAACTCCGGCCATTCGGTGAGGACCACCAGCACGTCGGCTCCCTCGCAGGCCGTGTAGGGGTCCGACAGGAGCTCGAGGCCCAGGCCGGCCAGGTGACCGTCGCCGGGATCGGGCCGGGTCGGGTCGAAGGCCCGGACCCGGGCGCCCCGCTGGCGGATGCGGCGCAGGACCGACAGCGACGGCGAGTCGCGCAGGTCGTCGGTGCCGGCCTTGAACGTCAGGCCCCACACCGCCACCGTCACCCCGTCGAGGTGGCCGCCGGCGGCGGCCTCGACCCGGTCGGCCACGCTGTCGAACTGGGCCTCGTTGGCCGCCACCACCTCGCGCAGGAGGGCGAAGTCGTAGCCGTGGTCCTCGGCGATGCGGATCAGGGCGCTGGTGTCCTTGGGGAAGCACGACCCGCCCCAGCCCGGTCCGGGGGCCAGATGGTCCGCCCCGATACGACGGTCGTAGCTCATGCCCCGGATCACGTCGACGGCGTCGGCGCCCACCGCCGAGCACAGGTTGGCGATGGCATTGACGAACGACACCTTGGCCGCCAGGAAGGCGTTGCAGGCGTACTTGATGGTCTCCGACGACGCCGGATCGGTGATGATGACCGGCGCCCCGAGCGGCTCGTAGAGCTCGCCCAGGCGCTCACCGGCGGCCCGGTCCTCCGACCCGATCACCACCCGGTCGGGGTGGAGCCAGTCGTGGACGGCATTGCCCTCCCGCAGGAACTCGGGGTTCGACACGACCGAGGTGTCGGGCCGCCCCAGGGCCGCCACCACCTTGCCGGCCGATCCCACCGGCACGGTCGACTTGGTGACGACCACCGCTCCCGGCTTGAGGTGGGGGGCGATCTGGGCGGACGCCTGCTCCACGAAGCGCAAATCGGCGGCTCCGTCGGCCCCCTGGGGGGTCGGGACGCACAGGAACACGAAGTCGGCTCCGGCGGCGGCCGACGCCGAGTCGGTGGTGAAGGTCAAGAGGCCGGAGTCGATACCCGCCCTCATCAGCTCCTCCAGGCCCTCCTCCAGGATCGGAGGCTCGCCCCGCGCCATCCGATCCACCTTGGCGGCGTCCACGTCGACGGCGATCACCCGGTTGCCCAGGTGGGCCAGGCAGACCGCGGTTGTGAGTCCGACGTAGCCGACACCGATGACGGCAACGGTGCGGGCGGCTTCGGGTGCTGTGTTGGTCATGGTCGGCGGACCTCTAGTGGGTGATGAGCGCCTTGACGGTGCGCTCGAGCGGTTCGTGGAAGTCAGGCAGGAGAGCGACGCCGCTCATCCGGAGGGCGGCATTGTCGAGCACGGAGTTGGCCGGCCGGGGCGCCGGGCGGGGGGGGTCCAGATCGGAGGTGGCGATGGGCTCCACCCGGGCCGGGTCCAGCCCGGCGGCGGCGAGGACATCGCGGGCGAGGCCGTACCAGCTCGTGGCGCCCTGATTGGTCACGTGGAAGAGCCCGGGCCTACGGCCGGTCCCCAGCTGCAGCAGCATGGCGGCCAGGTCGCCGGTGAAGGTCGGACAGCCCCTCTGGTCGTCGACGAAGCGCAGCGTGCCCTCCCCGGCGGCCAGCCTCAGGATGGTCTTGACCATGTTGGACCCGTGCGGCCCGCACACCCACGACGTGCGGACGATGGTGGCGGTCGGGAGCAGCGACTGGATCTCCTCCTCGCCGGCCCGCTTGGAAAGTCCGTAAACCGACGCCGGGCCGGTGCGGTCCCACTCGGTGTATGGCCGGCCGAGGCCGCCGTCGAACACGTAGTCGGTCGACACGGCCACCAGGTGCGAGCCGGCCAGCCTGGCCCCCTCGGCCACGTTGCGGCAGCCGAACGCGTTGACCCGGAAGGCCCGCTCAGGATCCGACTCACAGGCGTCGACCGCGGTCCACGCCCCGCAGTGGACCACCAGGTCCGGCCCCGAGCCGGTGATGGCGGCCAGCACCGCGTCACGATCCCCCACATCCAGGTCGCGGCTCGTGGCAGCCACCACCTCGTGGCGGCCGGACCGGGAGGCCAGCATGACCACGTCGGTGCCGAGCTGGCCCCCGGCGCCGGTGACGAGGATCTTCAACGGGCTGACCGGGCGGCCTTCAGCGGCTCCCACCACCAACGGTTGTCGCGGTACCAGCGGAAGGTCTCCTCGAGGGCGTCGTCGAGCTGGCGCGACGGCGACCAGCCCAGCGCCTTCACCTTGGCGATGTCGACCGAGTAGCGGCGGTCATGGCCGAGGCGGTCCTCGACGTAGTCGATCATCTCCTCGCCCGCCCCGGCCAGGGCCAGCAGCCGCTCGGTCAGATCCCGGTTGGTCAGCTCGTTACCGGCCCCGATGTTGTACACCTGCCCCGGCGAGCCCTTGCGCAGCACCGTGTCGACCGCGGCGCAGTTGTCCTCGACGTAGAGCCAGTCCCGCCGGTTGAGGCCGTCACCGTAGAGCGGCACCTTGGCCCCGTCGAGCAGGTTGGTGGCGAACAGCGGGATGACCTTCTCGGGGTACTGCCAGGGACCGAAGTTGTTCGACGAGCGGGTGACCATGACCGGCAGCCCGTAGGTCGTGTGGTACGACAGGGCGATCAGGTCCGAGCCGGCCTTGGACGCGCTGTAGGGGGAACGGGGCTCGAGCAGATCGGTCTCGACGCTGTCACCGCTCTCCACCGAGCCGTACACCTCATCGGTCGAGATGTGCAGCACCCGCTCGATGCCGAGCTGCCGGCAGGCGTGCATCACCGCGTTGGTACCGACGCAGTTCGTCACCACGAAATCCTCCGGGCCGGCGATCGAGCGGTCCACGTGGCTCTCCGCGGCGAAGTGCACCACCGCGTCGTGGCCCCGGGCCGCCTCGGTGAACGCGTCCAGGTCGCAGATGTTGGCGTGCACGAAGCGGTAGCGGCCGGCGTGGTCGCGCTCCACCTGCTCCAGCGTGGAGAGGTTGCCGGCGTAGGTCAGGGCGTCGTAGACGGTCACCTCGTCGTCGCTGTTGGCCATCAGCCAGCGGACGTAGTTCGACCCGATGAACCCGGCCCCGCCGGTGACCAGAAGTTTCATGGGGCGCGAGGTTACTCGGGGCGCCACCGCCGCCCCGGTAGCCCTACTGCAGGTCGATGCTGCAGTGGTCGCCGACCATCAGCCGGGTGGCGCTGGGCCGGCGGGCGGTCCGGGTGACCTCGACGTGATGTCCGAGCAGGGAGTCCTCCAACCGGCCGGCCCCGACCACCCGGCAGTCGTCGAGGATCACGGAGTGCTCCACCTCGCTGCGGTCGATCACGCAGCGGCGCCCGACGGCCGAGAACGGACCTATGAAGCTGTCGGAGACGGTGGTGCCCGCTCCGATCACCACCGGCCCGCGGACCCGGCTGCGCACCACCCGGGCCCCGGCCTCCACGACCACCCGGCCGTCGAGGTCCGACTCCTCGTCCACCTCGCCGTCGACGCGCCGCTCGAGGGTCTCGAGGATCAGCCGGTTGGCCTCCAACAGGGGGGTCAGCTTGCCGGTGTCGATCCACCACCCCTCGAGCACCTCGGTGCGGACCCGCAGGCCCTGGTCCACCAGCCACTGGATGGCGTCGGTGATCTCCAGCTCTCCCCGCGGCGACGGCCGGATGGCCGCCACGGCGTCGTGGATACGGGTGTCGAACAGGTAGACGCCGACCAGGGCCAGGTTCGACGGCGGCTCAGCCGGCTTCTCCAGGAGCCGGACCACCG
>JAKAXN010000357.1:0-1134 GCA_021816565.1 Actinomycetes bacterium | reverse complement strand
CGAGCCGCCCGCGTCGAGCTCGGCCACCCCGAAGCGGTGCGGGTCGGGTACCGGCTTCAGCAGGATCTGGGCGCACGGGGGTTCGGCCCCGCTCCCTTCGAGGGTGGGCGTGCGGGCCCTCAGGCGGTCGTCCTCGAACCGGTCGACGAAGTCCTTCAGGCTCTGCTTCAGCAGGTTGTCCCCGAGGTACATGACGAAGTCGTCGTCGCCCAGGAACTCCCGGGCGATCAGCACGGCGTGGGCCAGGCCCAGGGGCGCCTCCTGGGGCAGGTAGGTGACCGACAGGCCCCACTCGGACCCGTCGCCCACCGCCGCCATGACCTCGCCGGCGGTGTCTCCGACCACGATGCCGACGTGCTTGATGCCGGCGTCGGCTATGGCCTCCAGGCCGTAGAAAAGGATGGGCTTGTTGGCCACCGGCACCAGCTGCTTGGCACGGGTGTGGGTGATGGGCCGAAGGCGGGTCCCCGCCCCGCCGGCCAGGATCAGCGCCTTCACGACGATCCGATGTCCGCTCGCGTCCGGCTCTTCACCGCGGGGACGCTATCACCGCAGGTGGGTGACATCCCCCACGGCCACCACCTGCCCGGCGACCACCAGCCGGCCCAGGGGGTCGACGCCCTCGGCCAGCCCCACCAGCCTCTCGCCGCCGATCAGCTCCACCGACACCTCCCGGCCCACGGTGGCGCACACCCTCCGGTACTCGTCACCGACGGCGTCCCAGTCCGCCACCCGGGCGTCGAGCTGGTACAGCCACCGCACGAGCAGCTCCTCCCGGGGGATCCTCCGGCCGGCGGCCAGGTCCAGCACGGCGGCTTCGGGCGGCCCCCCGTGCACGTTGATCCCCATGCCGACCGTGACCGCCCCGCCCGCCGCCTCGGCCAGGATGCCGGCCAGCTTGCGCCCCCCGACGAGCAGGTCGTTCGGCCACTTCACGTCCGGCTCCACGCCGGCGACCTCCCCGCACGCGGCGCGCGCCGCCAGTGCCACCGCGGCGGTCACCAGATGCCAGCGCGCCGCCGGCAGTCCGGCCGGTCGGAGCAGCACCGACACCAGGAGCCCGTCTCCGGGGCGGTCGTCCCACCTGCGATCCAGCCGGCCCCGGCCGGCGGTCTGGTGGTCGGCCGCCACCAC
>JAKAXN010000356.1 GCA_021816565.1 Actinomycetes bacterium | reverse complement strand
GGACATCTCCCAGGACATCAAGCGCAAGATGGAGATCGGCTCCTACCAGGGGATCCGCCACCGCCGGGGCCTGCCGGTGCACGGGCAGCGGACGCACACCAACGCCCGCACCCGCAAGGGCCCGAAGAAGACCGTGGCCGGCAAGAAGAAGGTCCGTAAGCACTGACATGACCGATCACCTCACGCAGAGAGAGCAGCACTAAGACAGACATGGCCAAGCCGAAGCCGGGCGGTCGCCGCCCCCGTCGCCGCGAGCGCAAGAACGTCACCTACGGGGTGGCGCACATCAAGAGCTCGTTCAACAACACGATCGTCTCCATCAGCGACCCCGAGGGCAACGTGCTGGCCTGGGCGTCGGCCGGCAACGTGGGCTTCAAGGGCTCGCGCAAGTCGACCCCGTTCGCGGCCCAGCTGGCCGCCGAGCAGTGCGCCCGGCGGGCCATGGAGCACGGGGTGCGCAAGGTCGAGGTGCTGGTCAAGGGTCCCGGCTCCGGGCGTGAAACCGCCATCCGGTCGATCATGAACACCGGCATCGAGGTGGCCGGCATTAAGGACGTCACCCCGATTCCGCACAACGGCTGCCGCCCCAAGAAGCGGCGCCGGGTCTGAGGCGAGGGAAGTAGGCACGCAAAATGGCTAGATACACCGGTCCCGTCTGCCGCCTGTGCCGGCGGGAGAAGATGAAGCTGTTCCTCAAGGGTCCCAAGTGCGACTCCATGAAGTGCCCGATCGAGCGGCGCCCCTACCCCCCGGGCGAGCACGGCCGGGACCGCATGCGCCAGGGATCCGAGTACCTCACCCAGCTGCGGGAGAAGCAGAAGGCCCGCCGTATCTACGGCGTGCTGGAGAAGCAGTTCCACAACCTCTACGAAGAGGCCAACCGCCAGCAGGGCATCACCGGCGAGAACCTGCTCCGCATGCTCGAGATGCGCCTGGACAACGTCTCCTACCGGGCCGGTTGGGGCGCCAGCCGGGCCCAGGCCCGCCAGCTGGTCCGCCACGGGCACGTGCTGGTCAACGGCAAGCGGGTCACCATCCCGTCGTACCGGCTGCGCAAGGGTGACGTGGTGTCGCTGAAGGGCAAGTCCCGCGACATGATCGTCATCCGCCACAACCTCGATACCCTGGAGCGCCAGGTACCCCCGTGGCTGGAGACCGGCGCCGAGGGGCACGAGGTAACTGTCCGCGACCAGCCGCTGCGCGAGCACATCGATGTGCCGGTGCGTGAGTCGCTGATCGTCGAGCTCTACTCCAAGTAGGAAGCCGCCGCATGCTCATCATCCAACGTCCGACCGTCGAGCCGCTCGGCGAGGAGGCGGGCAACCGCCAGCGCTTCGCCGTCGGCCCCCTCGAGCCCGGCTTCGGCCACACCCTCGGAGTGGCCCTGCGCCGCACCCTGCTGTCCTCGATCCCCGGGGCGGCGGTCACCCAGGTCCGCTTCGACGAGGCCCTCCACGAGTTCACCACCCTGCCCGGGGTCAAAGAAGATGTCACCGACATCATCTTGAACCTGAAGGACGTGGTGCTCTCGGTCTACACCGACGAGCCGGTCACCCTGCGCCTCGACGTGCGCGGCCCGGCCACCGTCACCGCCGGTGACATCGTCACCAGCAGCGACGTGGAGATCCTCAACCCGGACCTGGTGCTGGCCACCGTCAGTCAGAAGGGCCGGCTGGCCTGCGACATCACCGTGGAGCGGGGTCGGGGCTACGTCTCGGCTGACCGCAACAAGAAGTCGTCGACCATCGGGGTCATCCCGGTGGACTCGATCTTCTCGCCCATCCGGGTGGCCGCTTTCAGCGTCGAGCCGACCCGGGTGGAGCAGTCGACCAACTACGACCGGTTGGTCCTCGACATCACCACCGACGGATCCATCTCCCCGAGCGAGGCCCTGGCCTCGGCCGGTGACACCCTGCGGTCCCTGGTGGGCCTGGTCGCCGACATGAGCGAGGCCCCGCAGGGCCTCGAGCTGGGCGACGTGGGGGCGGCGACCAGCGGCTCCCCCGATCTCGATCTGCCCATCGAGGACCTGGACCTCTCCGAGCGGCCCCGCAACTGCCTGAAGCGGGCCCAGGTCAACACCGTGGGCGAGCTGGTTCAAAAGACCGAGGATGATCTCCTGGCCATCACCAACTTCGGCCAGAAGTCCCTCGACGAGGTGCTGCAGAAGCTCGACGAGCGGGGGCTGTCCCTGCGCTCGAAGGAGGGTTAGCCGTGTCCACCCTGCCGGGTCGCCCGAAGAAGGGCCGCCGCTTCGGCGGTGACGCCGAGCACCAGAAGGCCATGGTCGGCAATCTGGTGGCCTCGCTGATCGCCGCGGAGGCCATCGTCACGACCGAGGCCAAGGCCAAGTTCCTCCGCCCGATCGTCGAGAAGTGCGTCACCAAGGCCAAGAAGGCCCAGGCCAACGAGCAGCAGGCGGTCCACCTGCAGCGCCAGGTCGTGGCCCTCATCCGGGACAAGGACATGGCCAACAAGCTGTTCTCCGAGATCGGCCCCCGCTACTCGGAGCGCGCCGGCGGCTACACCCGGATCCTCAAGCTGGGTCCCCGCCACGGTGACAACGCGCCCATGGCGCGCATCGAGTTCGTCTAGAGCCCCCGGGGAAGCGCTGACCCTCTTCTCCTTCGAGGCTGGAGATTCCGCTGCAGCAGCCGTAACCGCCGGTCCGACCCGGCGGCTACGGCTGCTCGTGGCTTACGACGGCCGCGGCTACCACGGCTTCGCCGCCCAGCCCGGGGTGGAGACCGTCGGCGGGGCCCTGACCGGGGCCATCGAGCGCTACCTGCGCCACACCATCGACCTCACCTGCGCCGGGCGGACCGACACCGGGGTGCACGCCTGGGGCCAGGTGATCTCCTTCGACGCCCGGGCCGACGCCGACCCGAAGGCCCTGCAGCGGGCCCTGAACCGGTCGCTGCGCCCGGCCATCGTGGTGCGCGAGGCGACCGTGGCCCACCCGGCCTTCGACGCCCGCCGGTCGGCCACCGCCCGGCTGTACCGCTACACCGTGCGCAACGACCCGGTGGCCGACCCCTTCAGTGCCGGCACCGCCTGGCACGTACCGGCGCCGCTGGACCTGTCGGCCATGAGGCTGGCCTGCGACGCCCTGCACGGGGAGCACGACTTCTCGTCGTTCTGCCGGCGCCCGCCGGTACCCGACGCCTCCCTGGTGCGGGTGGTGCGCGACGCCCGCTGGGTCGACCTGGGCGGGGGCATGCTGCAGTTCCGGGTGGAGGCGTCGTCGTTCTGCCACCAGATGGTGCGCTCGGTGGTCGGCACCCTGGTCGAGGTGGGGCTGGGCAAGCGCCGGGCCGGCGAGATGACCGGGATCATCCGGGCCCGGTCGCGCGCCGCCGCCGGCCAGCCCGCCCCGGCCCACGGCCTGTGCCTGTGGGAGGTCCGCTACGACGGCGCCGCCCCCGGCGGGACCAACCCCGACGGGGCTGTGGCGGAGGGGCCGGACCGCCTCAGCTGACGATGTCGACCTGGTAGCCGGCCGCCTTCAGGGCCCGCACCACCTCGTCGTGATGGGCCCGGTCCCTGGTCTCCACGGTGACCTGCACCTCCACCTCCGACACGGCCAGAGCCCGGGCGTTGCGGTGGTGCTCCACGTCGAGCACGTTGAGCCGCAGCCCGGCCAGCTCGGAGGTGAGCCCGGCCAGCGCCCCCACCCGGTCGGCCATGACCACGCGCAGGGTGAGGTAGCGACCGGCGGACGACAGGCCGTGCTCGATCAGCTTGGTCAGGAGCAGAGGGTCGACGTTGCCGCCCGACAGCACCACCACCACCGGTCCCCGGCCGGGCACCCGGTCGGCCATGACCGCGGCCAGGGCGGCGGCCCCGGCCGGTTCGACCACCGCCTTGGCCCGCTCCACCGCCAGGAGCATGGCCCGGCTGATCTCCTCCTCGTCGACGGTCAGGACCGACTCGACGAAGGCCCGGGCGTGGGCCAGGGTCAGCTCGCTGCAGCGGGCCACCGCGATGCCGTCGGCCATGGTCGCCAGCCGGTCCAGGGTGACCGGATGCCCGGCCGCCAGGGCCACGCTGAGCGTCGGCGCCCCGGCCGCCTCCACCCCGATCACCCGGGGCCGGGCCCGGCCGCCGGGGGAGAGGGCCACTGCGGCGGCCACCCCGGCCAGGAGGCCGCCGCCGCCCACCGGCACGGCGATGGCCTCGGCCTCGGGGTACTCCTCGAGGATCTCCAGCCCGAGCGTCCCCTGTCCGGCGATCACGTCGGCGTCGTCGAAGGGGGGCACGTAGACGGCACCCGTGGCGGCTGCGTGGTCCACCGCCAGGCCGATGCAGTCGTCGACCATCTGGCCCTCCAGGCGGACCGTGGCCCCGTAGCCCCGGGTGGCCTCCACCTTGGGCAGGGCCGCCCCGGTGGGCATGAATATGGTGGCCGACCGGCCCGTGAGCGAAGCGGCCAGGGCCACGCCCTGGGCGTGGTTGCCGGCGGAGGCGGCCACCACGGCCTGGCCGGGGGGCAGCTGGGAGATCCGGTTGAACGCCCCCCGGATCTTGAACGAGCCGGTCCTCTGGCGGTATTCCGGCTTCAGCAGGACCGGCCGGGCGGCCAGGCGCGACAGGGCATCGGAGTGCACCACCGGCGTCGACCGGAGCACCGCGCCCACCCGCTGTCGGGCGGCCTCGATGTCGTCGAGGGTTACCAGGTCCTGCGGGGGGCGGCCGCCCCCGCTCAAGGAGCGGACGCGGCCCGGGCCGCGGCGTCCCGGGTGGCCCGCCACAGCGCCAGCTGCTGGGCCGCCGCCGCCTCGTTCACCCGGTCGTTGCGCCGGGCCTGGCGCTCGTCGGCGCGCAGCCACTGGATGAACACGGCGATGGTGCCGATCAGGCCGATGGCCTCGCCGGCCACCCACATGAGGGCCCCTCCGGCGTGCAGGTCGGCCAGGGAGATGCCCGGGGCGATGGGGTTGGTCTGGCTCTCGAGGGCCATGCCGAGCACCGTGTGGAAC
>JAKAXN010000355.1 GCA_021816565.1 Actinomycetes bacterium | reverse complement strand
GGGTCGCTCGAGCAGGACGCCGACGTGGTGATGTTCCTCTACCGCGACGAGGTCTACAACCCCGACTCGGCCGACCGGGGCACCGCCGAGGTGATCGTGGCCAAGCACCGTAACGGACCTACAGGCAAGGTTCAGCTGGCGTTCCTCGACCACTACACGAGGTTCGCCAACATGGCCCGGGTCTGAGGGTCTGACGGGTCTGAGGGTCTGAACCCGGGCGCGAGGGTCTGGGGCCGGGCGACCCGGTACCGGTCCCAGCGCCGGCCCGGAAGGCTGCAGCCTTACCGCTGGGCCACCACGTTGCCGTACGGAAGGGCCAGCAGGGCTGCCTTGTCTATGGGCTCGCCGGTCTCGAGGAGGCGGAACTTGAAGCCCAGCCCCTCGACCAGGTCGGCCAGGTCCTGGGGGGTGTCGCCCACCGACTCGATCTGGGCCCGGGCCCACTCGAACATGATGGTTATGCCCGGGTTGGCCTCCAGGGTGCGGGTCAGGCCCTTGAAGGCGTGCACCTCGGCCCCCTCCACGTCGATCTTCATGACGTCCACCCGGGGCAGGTCGGCCAGCAGGTCGTCGAGAACCACCGCCTCCACCCGTACCGCCTGCTCGGTGTCGCCCAGCCGCTTGAGGCCCTCGGCGTCGATGGTGCCCACGCTCGAGTTGCCGGCGAAGTTGGTCCGGATGTGGAACTCCAGCTCGGTGGTCTCCGACCAGGCGGCCTTGTTGTGGGTGGTGACGAACCCGTAGTAGCCGTTGATCACCACGTTGCGCTGGAGCACCTCGGCCAGGGTGGGGTGGGCCTCCACCGACACCACCTTGCCGCCCGGGCCGACCAGGGACGCCCCGAGCAGGGTGAAGTACCCGACGTTGGCTCCCACGTCCACGAACACCTGCCCGGGCTGCAGGGACGACTGCATCCAGCCGGTCACGTGCGGTTCCCACAGCCCGTCGAGCACCAGCCACGGGGCGATGGCTGCGTCGCGGGTGTCGACGAGCATCTTGGCTCCCCACCGGGTGGCCACGAGGGCGCTGTGGTCGCCGAAGTACAGCGGGCCGCGCGGGTAGTGGGGCTGGCCGGCCCGGTCGGACAGCTCCGACAGCCGGGTCTCTATGCCGGCCAGCCGGGCGTCCAGGGCGTCCAGCCGGGAGTTGAGGTCGGCCATCCCGAGCGACCGTCGGGTTCGGGCGGTCATCCGGGCCAGGTACTCGCGCATTGGGTGGAGGCTACCCGGGGCGCCCGCCGCCCCGCCGGGCCGGCCGCCCGGCGCAGCCGTACCCGCCGCGGCCCCGGGCGCGCGGAAGGGCCGCCCGGCGGTTGCGGGCGGCCCTTCCGCGTCGGTCGTGTCTGCCCCTGACGGGGCCGGACCGTCAGCCCCGCACGACCTCCACGGTCACCCGGAACTCCACATCGCTGTGCAGCTTGACCGGGACCTCGTGGGTGCCGAGGGACTTGATGGGCTCGTCCAGGTGGAGCCGCCGGCGGTCCAGGTTGACGTTGGCCTGCTCCGAGACCGCGTCGACTATGTCGGCCGCGGTGATGGAGCCGAACAGCTTGGCCTGGTTGCCCGAACCGGCCCGGGCCTGGATGCGGATGACCATGGGCACCAGCTTCCGGGCGACCAGCTCGGCGGCCTCCCGGTCCTTGGCGTCTTTGAGGTCCCGGGCCCGCCGCATGGCGTTGGCCTGGGCGGTGACACCCCGGGTGGCCACGATGGCGTGGCCCTTGGGGAGCAGGAAGTTGCGGGCGTAGCCGTCGGCCACCTCGACGATGTCGCCCCGCTTGCCGACCTTGTCCAGGTCGCTGCGCAGAACCACTCGCATTTAGGCCTCCACCTCTTCCAGCTCTTCGGAGCCGGCGGACTCCTCCTGCTCCTCGACGGCCTCGTTGGAGCTCTGCTCCTCGTTGCCGGCCCGCTCGTTGCTCTCGCCGCGGGGCGGACGGGGGCCCCGGCCGGGGCCCCGCTCGCTCACCGTGCGCTGGGTATAGGGCAGCAGCGCCAGCTCCCGGGCGGTCTTGATGGCCACCTGGACGTCACGCTGGTGCTGGGCGCAGTTGCCGGTCACCCGCCGGGAGCGGATCTTGCCCCGGTCGCTCATGAACCGCTTGAGCAGGTTGACGTCCTTGTAGTCGACCCAGGTCGCATGCTCCTTGCAGAAGATGCAGACCTTCTTCTTGCCTCGCGGCCGGTTGTCCTTGAGGACCCGCTTCGACCCGCGGTCGCGGTCCCGATCGTTGTTGCGCGCCATGTCTAGAACGGCTCCTCGTCGTAGTAGTTCTCTCCGGCCGGCGCCTCGTTGGGCACCGAGCGACCGCTGCCGTAGGCGGGGGCACCGGCGGTCTCGGGCGTACGCCGCTCGTTCTTGGTGATGCTGGCGGTGGCGTAGCGCAGGCTGGGGGCCACCTCGTCGGCGGTGATCTCGATCTTCGAGCGCCGCTCGTGCTCGGGGGTCTCCCAACTGCGCTGATCGAGGCGGCCGCTGACCAGCACCCGGGTGCCCTTGGTCAGGGACTGGGCCGCGTTCTCGGCCAGCTGGGCCCAGCACACCACGTCGAAGAAGGAGGTCGCTTCCTCCCACTCGTTGGTCTGGCGGTTCTGCCAGCGGCGGTTGACCGCCACGCCGAACGTGGCGGTGGCCTGGCCGGAGGGGGTGAAGCGCAGCTCGGGGTCGCGCGTCAGGTTCCCGACGATGCTCACATGGTTTCCGTTGGACATCTCAACTTGCTCCGTTCTCACTTGCTGCCGCGGGCTCACCGTCAGAGCCTGAGGGCCGGCTGGAACGAACGGACACGGCCTTCTCAGGCAGGCGGATCACCTTGTGGCGGATGACCTCATCTGCGAGTCCGAGCATCCGGTCGACCTCGGAGACCGCCGGCGGTTCGGCCAGCGTGTCGATGAGCACGTAGTAGCCCTCGCTGCGGTGGCGGACTTCGTAGGCGAAGCGCCGCTTACCCCAACGGTCCACCTTGCCTACGGTGGCGCCGCTGTTGGAGAGGGTCTTGGTTGCTCGATCGAGGACAGCCCGGATGGCATCTTCCTCCAGGCCGGCGTCGAGAATGACCATGACTTCGTAGTGCCTCATAGGCGCACCACCTCCCTGTGGACCCGGCCTTTCGGGCTCGGGGCCCCGGTCGGTCCGGGGCAGGGTCTCAATTGAAAGACATGGCATGGTACTCGACCTCGGCGATACGGGGACTGCGGGCCGCCGTCACCGGGCCGGGCCACCCGAGCCGGGGCTCGGGCTGGTCGGTCCCCGGTGCTCCCGGTGGGGCGGCGATTGGGGTCGACAGGCACATCATGGCAGGGGGGTGTGACAATGAAGCGTGCGACCACGATGGGCGGTTCAACCGGGTTGGCTGGCGAACCGCCTGCGCAGCGCCGTGATCGCCCTCCTCCTCCTCGGGGTGGGCGGCTTCCTCATTGACGGGGCCAACCGGCCGGCCAACCCGTACCTGCTGCCGGCGAACGGCCAGGTCCGGGAGGCCGCGCTCAGCCGCTTCGGGGCGGTCACTTTGTCCATAACCCCGGCCTCGGGAGCCCCCCGCTCGGTGTGCACCCTGGAGGCCGGCACCCCGGCCGAGCAGCAGCAGGGCCTCATGGGGGTGCGCTCGCTCGGATCGTTCGCCGGCATGACCTTCGTGTTCCCCTCCCCGAGCAGCGTCCTGTTCTACATGAAGAACACCCTGATCCCGCTGTCGCTGGCCTGGTTCGACCCGAGCGGGACCTACATAGGATCGGCGTACATGGCGCTGTGCCCGACCGGCACGGTGTGTCCCACCTACGCCGCCGGGAGGAGCTTCTCCCTGGCCGTCGAGGTGCCGGCCGGGAGGCTGGGTGCCCTGGGTATCGGTCCCGGGTCGAGCGTGCACCTGGCCGGCCCGTGCAGCGGCTGACCCGCAGGTCGGGTCCGGGGCCGGTTCCCCGGTCGCCGGACCGTCGGGCGGGCCGGTGGGCTGCCGCTAGTTGCTGACCAGGTCCCGGGCCGGCGACACGCTGGAGGGCCGCACCCCCGCCGCCAGGTGGTAGCTCTCGGCGTCGCTCGGGAAGCTGCGGTCCCGCACGTCGCGTACCCACCGGGCCAGGGCCGAGGTGGCGTCGGCCTGGAGGGTGGCGTAGCGGCGCACGAACTTGGGGGGGCGGGTGTCGTCGAAGCCCAGCACGTCGTGGAAAACCAGCACCTGGCCGTCGCAGTGGGGGCCGGCGCCGATGCCTATGGTCGGGATGTCCACCGACTCGGTGATCAACTGGGCCACCACGTCGGGGATGCCCTCCAGCACCAGGGAGAAGCAACCGGCGTCGGCCAGGGCCCGGGCGTCGTCGACCAGCAGCTTGGCCGCGTCCATGTCCTTGCCCTGCACCTTGAAGCCGCCCATGGCGTGGAACGACTGGGGGGTCAGGCCCAGGTGGCCCATGACCGGGATCTCGGCGTCGATGATGGCCTCGATGACCGGCACCCGCTTGCGGCCGCCCTCCAGCTTGACCGCTGCGGCGCCGGCCCGGACCAGCGTGGCGGCGTTGCGCACGGCGTCGGCCCGACCGGTGTGGTAGCTCATCCACGGCATGTCGGCGACCACCATGGCCCTGGGGCCGGTGCGGGCCACCGCGGCGGTGTGATGGGCGATGTCGTCCACGGTCACCTGGAGGGTGTCGTCGTATCCGAGCACCACCATGGCCACCGAGTCGCCGACCAGGATCAGGTCCACTCCGGCGCCGTCGGCCACCCGGGCCGCGGGGGCGTCGTAGGCGGTGACCATGACGAGGGGCTCACCCGAGCCCTTCCTGGCCCGGATCGAGGGAGCGGTGGCCCGGGGACGCGCCGCTCCGGCGGCGCCCGGGGACGCCGGTAGACCCGACGGCCGCCCGGCGGGCGCGGCGGGACTGTCGGCGACCGGGGGGGCGGCGCCCGTCTCGGTCTCGGGGGTGGTCGGCCCGTAGGTCGCCATGGCTGATCCTCCCTTGCATATGTCCGTCCAGCGCCACTCGG
>JAKAXN010000354.1 GCA_021816565.1 Actinomycetes bacterium | reverse complement strand
CGGCCAGGTTGCGCACCGCCGGGTCCCACTCCAGCGCCTCCCCGGGGGTGAGGCGGGGCTCGAGGGTGGGCAGCCCGGCCCGGTGGGCCAGCAGGTCCCGCACGGTCGTGGCCTCCTTACCGGCGGTCGCGAACTCCGGCCAGTACGACGCCACCGGGGCGTCGAGGTCGAGCTGCCCCCGCTCGGCCAGCAGGTGGGCGCAGATGGCGGTGACCCCCTTGGTGGTGGAGTAGACCAGCGTGAGGGTGTCCTCCTCCCAGGGCCGATCCGTCTTGACATCTGCGCTGCCGGCCCACACGTCGACGACCTTGCGGCCGCCGACGTAGAGACAGAACGCCGCCCCGACGTCCCCCCGCTCGGTGAAGTTGGCCTCGAAGGCGTCCCCCACCGGCTCGAAGCCCCGTTCCACCCGGCCCAGCACCTGCATTGCGTGACTCCTCACCCCGCCCCGCGTCGTGTTCCCCCGACCGGACCGAATCCGTGGCGATGCTCCCTGTGAGCAGGCCTGCTCGCAGAACACGACCGGGGTCGGGCTCTGCGACATCCCCGGCAGATTAGGTTTCGGCGGGTGACCAAGCGTGTGGTGGTGTGGGGGACCGGGTTCGTGGGCCGGATGGTGATCGCCGAGGTGGCCCGCCACCCGGAGTTCGAACTGGTCGGGGTGGGGGTGCACGACCCGGCCAAGGTCGGCGTCGACGCCGGGGAGATCGCCGGTATCGGGCCCATCGGGGTGGCGGCCACCGACGACGTGGACGCCCTGGTGGCGCTGCGGCCCGACGCCCTGGCCCACTACGGCCCCACCGCGGCCCACGCCGAGGAGAACATCAGGGTCATGGGGGCGTTCCTGCGGGCCGGTATCGACGTGGTGTCCACGGCCATGACCCCCTGGGTGTGGCCGGCGGCCGGGTCCAACCCGCCGAACTGGGTGCAGCCCATCACCGAGGCGTGCGAGGCCGGTGGGGCGTCGTGCTTCACCACCGGCATCGACCCGGGATTCGCCAACGACCTGTTCCCGCTCACCCTCATGGGCCTGTGCGGGGAGGTCCGCTCGGTGCGGGCCCTCGAACTGCTCGACTACACGAACTACGAGGGGGACTACGAGACCGAGATGGGCATCGGCCGGCCGCCCGGGCACCGGCCCATCCTGGAGATCCCCGAGGTGCTGATCCTGGCCTGGGGCCCGACGGTGCCGATGATGGCCGAGGCGGTCGGGGTGACCCTCGACGACATCACCACCACCTGGGAGAAGTGGGTCACCGACCGGCCCATCGCCACGGCCCGGGGGACGGTGGAGGCCGGCTGCGTGGCCGCCATCCGCTTCACCATCAACGGGATCGTCGGTGGCGAGCCCCGCATCTGCCTGGAGCACGTCAACCGGGTGGGGGCCGGATCGGCGCCGGAGTGGCCGACGGGCAACCAGAGCGACGTGTACCGGGTGGAGATCGTGGGCAGCCCGTCGATCACCCAGGAGACCGCCTTCCGCTTCACCGACGGCAGCGGGCGCGACGCCGCGGCGGCCGGCTGCCTGGCCACCGGGATGCGGGCCCTCAACGCCATCCCGGCGGTCAACGACCTGCCACCCGGGTGGGTCACGCCGCTGGACCTGCCGCTCATCGGTGGGCGGGGCACCATCCGGTAGCGCCCGGCGCCGGGGCGGGTCAGGGATCGGCGGTCAACGCCAGCAGGGGGTCCCCGGCGGCCGCCGCGGCCAGCGCCGCGGCCGGAGCGGTCCGGGCCGCGTAGGCGTCGAGGAACGCCTCGGTGACGGCCTCGATACCGGGCAGCCAGGCGCTGCCCGCCTGCAGCGGGGGCAGATGGCCGCCGCCGTGGAGCACCAGCAGGTACCGGGGCGGGCCGGCCGAGTCGTAGAGCCGGCGGCCGAGGGCCGGCGGGTTGACGGTGTCGGCGTCGCCCTGGGTGACGAGGAGCGGGGGGTACGGCCCCGGGTCGCCGGGCACCGGCTGGGCCGACATGGCGATCACCGCCCGGAACACCGGCTCCCCCGGCGGGGCCGGGGCCAGGGCGGCGGCCAGCACGGTCTCGCCGCCGTCGCTGTGGCCGGCCACCGCCACCCGGGCCGGGTCCAACCTCGCGGCCAGGGGGCTGGAGGGGCCCACCAGCCAGTCGGCGACGAAGCGGACGTCGGCCGGCTGGTTGTCGATGTCGGCCTCGTCGAGGGCGCCGCCGGCCACGGCCGGGTCGGTGAGAGGGAACTCCGGAGCGGCCACCACGTAACCGTGGGCGGCCCAGGCGCCGAGCAGCGCGCCGTAGTCACCGGGTCCGGCGTCGAAGCCGGGGGCGAACACGACGAGGGGCAGCCGGCCGGCGGCCCGGGGCACCCACACCTCGGTGGTGAGGGCCCGGTTGGCGCTGATCAGGTGGCCCCGGCTGATGGTGGGGCGGCTCCGGTCCACCAGGTGGAAGGTGGTCTCCGCCACCGGGTAGGGCGGGTGAGCGGCCCCACCGGCCCGCAGGCCGGCCGGTGAGGCGGTGGCGTCCGGCGGGCGGGGCGGCGGCTGCGGGGAGGTGCCGCCCACCCCACCGCAGCCGGCGAGCGCCACCGCGGCGGCCAGGAGCGGTGCGAGCGGCGGGAGGCGGATCCCGCGACGGTAACCAAGCGGCGGGCATACTGCGGGACGTGTCCAGCCCGCGGTCCCGGTCCACTTGACGTCGGAACAGGCGGGGACCAGCCGGGACCGGCTGATCGAGGCGGCGGCCGAGGTGTTCTGCGAGCGGGGCTACGAGGGCACCACCGTGGCTGCGGTGGCCCGCCGGGCCGGTCTCACCACCGGGGCCATCTACGGGAACTTCCGGGACAAGGCGGAGCTGCTGCTCGAGACCATCGAGCAGGGCTCGGCCCGGGCGGTGGCCGACATGGAAGCGGCCCGCCGGGCCGGGCTGAGCGCGGTCGGGCGGTTGGTGATGATGGCCCGGCGCATGACCGGCGACCCCCAGCCCACCCAGCGGCAACTGATGGTCGAGATGTTCACCGCGGCCCGGCGCGACCCCGACGTGGCCGAGCGGGTGGCCGGCACCCTCGGGGCCATGGAGCACGAGCTGGGCCGGTTGATGGACCGGGCCCGGGCCGACGGCGACGTGGCCGCCGGGTGGGACCCGGCGCTGCTGGCCCGCTTCTGCATGACCGTCGGGATCGGCTACCTGCAGCTGAAGACGGCCGGGCTGGCCGACCCCGACGGGGCCGAGTGGGTGGCGCTGGTCCGCCACCTGGTGGACTCGCTGCGGGAGGGGCCACCGGCCGGGACCGCCGGTCGCGACGGCTGAACGCCGCCGGTCGCGACGGCTGAACGCCGCCGGTCGGTCAGGTGTTGACGATCTGCTCCAGGGTCCAGTCCGGGTGGTCGGACTGGATACGGGCCAGCCAGTAGGGGCTCTGGAACACTGCCAGCAGGACCCCGTCGCCGCGCTTGAGGATGTCCACCCCGCCGATGGCGCTGAGCGCGCCGGCGGTGGCCTCGTCGGTGCGGCGCACGGTCCGCTCGTGCGGTCCCGACAGGCTGATGGCGGTGCCGAACTCGTGCTCCATCCGGTGCGACATGACCTCGAACTGCATGACCCCGACGGCGGCCAGCACCGGGGTGGGGTCGTCGCCGCGCTGGAGGATCTGCACCACCCCCTCCTGCTCCAGCTGGGCCAGGCCCTTCTTGAACTGCTTGGCCCTCGACAGGTCCCTGGGGTGGGCGGTGGCTATCAGCTCCGGCGGGAACGCCGGGATGGGCGGGTAGGTCACCGGGTGGGAGCCGGCGTAGAGGCTGTCACCGACGCGCAGGCCGGAGGCGTTGACCAGTCCGATGACGTCTCCGGGCCAGGCCTCGTCGATGGTGTCGCGCTCGGAGCCGAACACCGAGGCGGCGTACTTGGTGGCGAAGGGCTTGCCGGTGGCCCCGTGGGTCAGCACCATGCCCCGCTCGAAGTGCCCGGAGCAGACCCGCACGAAGGCCACGTGGTCCCGGTGGGCCGGGTTCATGTTGGCCTGGATCTTGAACACGAAGCCCGAGAACGGCTCGTCGAGGGGCCGGGCCCGGCCGTCGGCGTCGTCGACGGGGGACGGGCCGGGCGCCAGGTCGATCACCGCGTCGAGGAGGTGGCGCACCCCGAAGTTGGTCAGGGCGGAGCCGACGAACAGCGGGCTCGAGATCCCGGCCAGGAACGTCTCGGGCGAGAGGGTGGCGCCCACCTCGTCGAGCAGGCTGCACTCCTCGACGGCCCGCTCCCAGTCGGCTCCGAAGCGGGCCGCGGCCTCCCCGGCGTCCAGCCGGTACTCCTCGGCCTCGGCTGACCCGCCACGGCCCACCCGCTCGAATCCGACGAAGCCGCCGTCGCGGCGGTCGAGGACCCCGTGGAACATGCCCGGCTCGCCCACCGGCCAGGTGACCGGGGTGGGGACCAGGCCGATCTGGTCCTCGATCTCGTCGAGCAGCTCGAGCGGGGTGCGGCCGGGCCGGTCGAGCTTGTTGAGGAAGGTGATCACCGGCAGGCGCCGGGCGTGGCACACCTCGAACAGCTTGAGG
The DNA here is from genome assembly GCA_021816565.1 of Actinomycetes bacterium. The sequence continues at coordinate 462 of JAKAXN010000354.1, read as the reverse complement.
GTCTGCGGCTCGATGCCCTTGGCCACGTCGAGCACCATCACCGCGGCGTCGGCCGCGGTCAGCACCCGGTAGGTGTCCTCGGAGAAGTCCCGGTGACCGGGGGTGTCGAGCAGGTTGACCGTGCAGTCCCGGTAGGGGAACTGCAGCACCGTCGAGGAGATGGAGATGCCCCGCTCCTGCTCCAGGGCCATCCAGTCCGAGGTGGCCCGGCGCCGGCCGGCCCGGGCCTTGACCGCCCCGGCCTCCTGCACCGCCCCGGCGTAGAGCAGGAACTTCTCCGTCAGGGTGGTCTTGCCGGCGTCGGGGTGGCTGATGATGGCGAAGGTGCGCCGGTGGGACGCCTGCTCTGAGGCGGGTTCGACTGAAGCGGGTGCGGTGCTCATAGGAAGAAGGGAAAATTCTACCGGCGGGCGGGGATCTCGAACCGGACGCCGGTCAGCTCCTCGGAGCGCTCCCACAGCT
>JAKAXN010000353.1 GCA_021816565.1 Actinomycetes bacterium | reverse complement strand
GGATGCGCTGGGGTGAGTGCGCCGGGCTGCGGGTGGGCCGGCTCGACTTCGCCAAGGGCACCTTGTTCGTGGCCGAGCAGCTGACCCGGGCCAGGCACGGGGTCATGGTGGCGGGCCCGCCCAAGTCGGCGGCCGGCCGGCGCACCCTGTCGGTGCCGCGGCCGCTGATGGAGCTGCTGGCGGTGCACATCGTCCGGCGGGGGCTTACCACCGACGACGTGGACGAGTACGTGTTCACCATGCCCGAGGGTGGGCCGCTCGACTACGCCCACTGGCGGATGCGGTACTGGATCCCGGCCACCAAGGCCATCGGGCTGCCGTGGCTGACCTTCCACGATCTTCGCCGGGCCAATGCCACCGCCATGGTCAGCGCCGGCATCGACCTGAAGACGGCTCAGACCCGCCTCGGCCACTCCGATCCTCGCCTGACCTTGGCGGTCTACGCCCAGGCAACTTCGGCTGCCGATCGTGATGCCGCCGACCGGGTGGGGGAGCTGCTCATGAAGCAGCCCGGGGCCGCTCCCGCTCTAGCTGACAACGACAGCGATGAAACCGGCTGTGCGATGAATGTGCGATGGAATCGCCGGCGCCGCCATGGACTGGAGCCTCGCGGCCCTGTGACCAGCACTTTCTCTGGTCGGGAAGGCGGGATTCGAACCCGCGGCCTCAGCGTCCCGAACGCTGCGCGCTAACCAAGCTGCGCTACTTCCCGGTGTCCAACCAGCTTAGTTGACCGGAACGGCCACCGGTTGGGGGACGAAGCTGGCGTCGTACCAGGTGCCCCCGGCCAGGAGGGCCGAGGTGGCGGTACGCAGCCGGATCGGATCGAGCGGCTTGAGCAGCCAGCCGTCGGCCTGGCTGCGCCGGGCCATGAACACGTCCGGCCGGCGGTCCAGGAGCAGCAGCACCGGCCGGGGCTCCAGGCGCCCGGCGTCGGCCTCCAGGTCCAGGTCCAGGGCCACTGCGATGCCGCCCATGGCGCCTATCTGCATGTCGGCGATGACCAGGTCGGCCGGCTGGCGGTTCATCTCCTCCCGGACGTCCTCGCCCCGGCGGACCCAGCGGATCTTGGTGTCGGGGTCCTCGAGGACCGAGCGGACCTCGTCGAATACGCTCTGGGAGTCGGCGGCAATGAGGATCTCCGGCACGGTCTGCAGGGTACCCCCCCGCCTCGTGTGGGTACCATCTGGCCAAGCCGGCGGACGGCGGCTAGGAGGCTGAGTGCTCAACATCCAACAAGAGGAGACACCCAACGGCTTCATGATCTGCCGCCCGGTGGGGGAGTTGGACGCGTTCACCGTCAGCCAGTTCCGTCAGGCGCTGGCCGAGCTGGCGTCGAGCAAGCGGCTGATCATCGACATGTCCGGGATCCCCTTCGTGGACAGCGCCGGCCTCGGTGCGCTCATCGGCGGTATCCGCCGCACCCGGGAGCTCGGCGGCGACGTGGCGGTGTCCTGTGACCGCCCCACCCTGGTCCGGCTGCTGCGCACCACCGGTTTCGACCGGATCGTCAGTGTGACCGAGACGGTCGAGGATGCCATGGCCGCCCTCACCAGCCAGGAAGAGGAGCCGGCCGCCGAGGACTAGGCCCTCCCGGCCCCTCTGCCGGCGCTTTCCGCCATGCCCGTGGGTTTTTGTTACGCGGGACCGGGCCGGACCGGGATGTCCCCGGTCCGGGGGAGGACCAGGCTCAGGTGCCTCTCCCGAACAGCCAGTCCCCGACCTCGTCGAGCCCGTCGAGGTCGTGCACGTCGGAGGACAGGAACGGCACCCGCACGATCGGCGTGCCCGGCAAGCGGGAGGCCAGGGCCTCGACCTGCGCCTCCTCGCGACCCGACACCCGGTCGAACTCGTCGAGGTTGTGGGCCAGGGCCGCCAGCTGCCCCGACCCCGCCAGCTGGCCCGACCCCGCCCCGCCACCCGAGCCTGCCCCGCCACCCGGGCCCGCCGCGCGCGGCTCCAGGGCCTGGCGCAGCGCCGCCGGCACCGGGCCGAAGGAGGGGAACATCCGGTTGACCACCAGGGCCTCCACCCGGCTGGGCGACTCCCGCAGGCGGTCGGCGAAGTAGATGGCCTCCACCACGGCGTCACGGCGGGGCGCCGAGACCACCACGAACGCCGTTCCCGGGTCGCCGAGCAGGTCCTCCACCTTGTTGGCCCGGTCCCGGAACCCCTGCTCCATGCCCTCGAAGGCGGCGAAGAAGGCCACGGCGTCGGAGACCACGGCCCCGCCCACCACCTTCGACAGGGTGCGCAGGAACATCTGGGTGGCCATGCCGATGGCCCGCAGGCCGGCCCTGGTGGGGGCCATGAGCAGGCGGAAGATCCGGTTGTTGAGGAACCGCAGCAGGCGGGTCGGGGCGTCGAGGAAGTCCAGGGCGTGGCGGGTCGGCGGGGTGTCGACGACCACCAGGTCGTAGTCGCCGGCGCTGTGGAGCTCGTAGAGCTTCTCCATGGCCATGTACTCCTGGGTGCCGCCCAGGGCGCCGGAGATGTTGCGGTACAGCTTGTTGTCCAGGATGGCCCGGGCCTGCTCCTCGGAGCCGGCGTTGCGCCGGACGACCTCGTCGAAGGTGGTCTTGGTGTCGAGCATCAGCGCCGACAGGGACCCCTGGCCGGTGGCCCGGGTGCCGATGTCCACCGGGTGGGCGTCGTTGGTGAGCGACTCCAGCCCGAGGGCGTCGGCCAGCCGCTTGGCCGGATCGATGGTCACCACGCACGCCCTCCGGCCCATCCGGGCCCCTTCCAGGGCGATGGCCGCAGCCGAGGTGGTCTTGCCCACCCCGCCCGGCCCGGCGCAGATCACCACGTGGCGGTTGCGGGCCAGCTCCGCCAGCGGCCCCGACGACGCCAGCGGCCCCGACGACGGCTCCGCGGCTGCCGGCGACACGGCCTGGTCTGCGCTCATCCCGGCACCCCGGTGATCTGCCCGGCCAGCGCCTCGGCCAGCTCCCGCACCTCGGCCAGGCCCAGTTCGGTGGTGAACAGGTAGGGGAGGCGCAGCTGCTCGAGCGGCAGGGCCTCCGCCAGGCGGGCCAGCTGCTCCTCCTGGACCGCCTGCCGGCGCCGGCGGAACTCGGCCGCCCGGCCGAGCGCCTCGACCTCATCCGCCGCCAGGCCCCCGGCCGCCAGCCCCCCGGCCGCCAGCACCGCCTCGGTGTCCTCCGCCGCCGGCAGGTCCAGCCGGGGCCAGATCCCGTTGACCACTATGGGGGCCAGCTTGACCCCGGCCCGGTCCTCCAGGTGGAAGGCGGTGTCGGCCGCCTCGTTGACCGGCGTCTCCTCGGGCAGGGTGACCAGCATCACCTGGCACCGGTCCGGGTCGGACAACATGGCCACCACATCGCTCGCCTGGGTCCGTATGGGACCCACCGCGGCCGCCTCCATGAGCCCGTAGGCGCTCGACAGGAACGACACCGCGTGCCCGGCGGCGGGGGCGTCGACCACGATGAAGTCCGGCGCCCCGGGGGCCCCGGCCGCGATCTGGGTCTCGATCTGCTTCACCTTGCCCAGCACCAGGATGTCCTTGATGCCCGGGACGGCGGTGGCGATCACGTCCAGGGTGCCGGTGGAGGTCAGCCGCCGGCTGATCCGGCGCATTCCGCGGTCCTCCAGGTACTCCACCAGGGCGTCGTCGGGGGTCAGGGTCCGGGCCCGCAACTCGCCCGAGCCGGGACCGGCCGCCCCCTCCTCGAGCAGGACCACCTCCTCGTAGGTGAGGTGGTCGGGATGGTCGAACAGGGCGGGCAGGCCGCTCTTGCCCTCCACCTCCACGATCAGCACCCGGTAGCCGGACGCGGCCGCCAGGTAGGCCAGGGCGGCACTCACCGTGGTCTTACCTACCCCGCCCTTACCGGCCACGATGGTCACCCGGGCCGGCGGGCGGAAAGCTTTCGGATCCACGTCCCTCCCATAACGGACCGGGCAGTCAAGGTCGAGGTATGCGAACGTTCAGCTTAGGGTTCGAGTCCCGCAGTGCAAGTTACCCATCCCGGCCGGGTCCGGGACCGGCTTGGGCCGCACCCCGGTCCCGGTCCGCCCGGAAGCCGAAAGTGCTGGTCAGCGGGGACGGCAGGGGCGATTAATCCGTTGATTACCCCTTGTCGGATGACTGTGATGGCGCTACGTTGCACTTGAAGTCAAGGGGGATGGCAAAGGTGAGTCTTCTTCACGTCGAGGAGTTGTGGCAGGTAAAGGCGGCGTGCCGGGGTCCCCACACGTCGTTGTTCTTCCCGCCATCGCACTTCGAGCGTAAAGACGACAAGGAGTACCGGGAGACCCAGGCCAAGTCCATCTGCGCGTCGTGCCCGGTCCGCAAGCCGTGCCTGGAGTACGCCCTGCGCATCCGGGAGCCCCACGGCATCTGGGGCGGGCTCAATGAGGCGGAGCGCCGGGCTCTCAGCCCGCACTGAGCGCTCAGCGGCAGGCCCCCTGCCGAAGGTCCCGGGCGCCCCGAATCGCCCCTGCGGAGCAACCCGCATGTAACCTGCGGTTCATGCCCCGTTCCGCGGACCCGCACCACCTGGAGTGGCGATCGGCGAGGGTGGGGGGCCGTCGGGTCAACTACGGCGTCGGTGGTGCCGGGCATCCGGTGCTGTTCATCCACGGGTGGGCCCTGGGCCGGCGGGCCTACAAGCGGGCCCTGAAGCGCCTGGTGCGCCTGGGCTGCCGGGTGTACGCCCCGGCCCTGCCCGGCTTCGGTGGTAGCGCCGGCCTGCCCGCCGGCCACGACCTCGGCGACTACGCCGCCTGGGTGGCCGGCTTCTGCGACGCGGTGGGCATCGACGGCCCGGCTCTGGTGGCCGGGCACAGCCTGGGCGGGGCGGTGGCCACCCGCTTCGCCCACGACCACCCCGAGCGGGTGGCGCACCTGGTGTTGATCAACGCGGTGGGCGCCGCCGTCTGGAAAGAGGTGGCCGGCGAGGTTCGCTACCTGGCGGAGCGGCCCCTGTGGGGATGGGTGGCCGATTTCTCCGTGGACATCGCCACCAG
>JAKAXN010000015.1 GCA_021816565.1 Actinomycetes bacterium | reverse complement strand
GTCCCTGATCTTGTCCAGCTCTTTCCTGAGCCAGTCTCTTGGTGGCGAACCCCCGCCTGTAGACCTGGCGGCGCTTGCCACCTGGTCCCGGTCCGACATCTACCACGAAGAACCACGTCCCGGTCTTGGGATCCTTCCGGGGGGCGGCAGCCGAGTTGCGGCTCATTGGCCTTGGTCCTCCTTGTCGGACCTTTTCTGCTGCGACCGTTCGGACGCGGCCACGCTCTCCTCGAAGAACCTCTCGTTGGCTTCGGCGATTCTGTTGCCTTTGGCGATGTCGGCTCGCATGGTTTCGATGCGGCGGATCTGTTCGTCCTCGTCGAGGTCGTGGAGGATCTCGTGTTTTTCGACTTCCTGGGCCAGGTCGGCGAGGGATTGGAGGGTGTGGCGTAGTTGCATGAGGTCGCCTTGGAAATGGCGGCGGATTAGGTGGTGGGTGCGTATGAGGGCGAGTTCGCCGGCGCGGGCTCGGATCTCCTGGCGCCGTTCCTGGGAGAGCGGGAACGGGACTTCTTCGTCGGGGGCGAAGTTCCATTCGTCGAGGAGGTTCTCCCACTCGGCGAGGTTGTCGGGGCGGCCGAGGACGGCGTCGAGCATGGTGATGGTGTCGATGCGGGAGCCGGGGACGTGGACGAATATGCCGGTGGGCGGTGGGGTGAGGAAGTACAGGACGGGGACGTCGAAGGCTCGGGCGAAGGTGACGAGATCATCGGCGGTGAACTCCCGGACGCGGTTGCCGGTGACGGAGCGTTCGGCGTGGGCGACCATGGCTTCGGTCCATTCTTTGCCGGCTACTCCGGAGAGGAGCCGGCCGACTTCGGCTTGGGTGAGGCCGCGGCGTCGTCGTAGGCGGTGGAGGTTGGCGGCTACGACCTGGTTGGGGGTCCAGGTGGGCTGGGCGGGGTGGGTTGGACGTTTTGGCATGGGGATCCCTTGTCGCAATTCGGGGACAGGGGGTGAGCGTCACACGGTTGTGATTCCCTCGCCCTTGAGCGATACTACAGACGATGCGAAATTGCGTCAATGGTTGATAGCTGTGATGGGAGGGTGGGATGGCTCTGGTGGATGCGCCGGACTTTCTGACGATGGACGAGGCGGCCGAGATCTTGAGGATCGGCCGCAACCAGGTGTACGAGCTGGCCCGGGTGTGGCGGGCGACGGGCGGAGAGCGGGGCGTGCCGGTGGTGGAGTTCGGCCGGCTGCTTCGCGTCCCCAAGGCCGCCTTGATGCGCCTGGCCGGGTTGGCCGAGCCGTTGACGGCTGATCATGTCGCCTGAAGTGGCGGGGGACTGCGGGCTGCGCCTCGACGGTCGGGCAGTGCGGCTGGGATGCCGGCTGGGGGCGGACACGCTGCTGGTCGTGTTGGACCTGGCCGTCCACGCGGTGGACACGCCCGAAGGTCCGCTGGTGGCCGCCAGTTACCGGGACGTGGCTCGCCGGGTGGGCATCTCCAAGGACACCGTCGGGCGGCGCATGGCCATCCTTCGCAACATGGGCGTGGTGATGGAGCGGCCCGAGAGCCCCGCTGACCGCTTCGATGTGCGCTCCTACCGGTTACGTCTGGAGCTGGCCGGCGTGTCCCGCTTGGCGGGGCCGGCGGCGGCATGACCCTTGTGCCACAGGTGACCTCGCCCGCTGTCGTCGTGTCGGGGGACTGCCGGGCGTTGAGGCGGTCGTTGCGGCCGCTGGTGTGGGTGGTCCTGGAAGAGGTCGCGCTCGACGCGGTGGCCGACGCCGGCCGCCTGGTCGCCCACACCTCGGCTCGCCAGGTGGCCGAGCGCCTGGGAATCGATCCCGGCAGTTCCGCTCGGGCGTTGCAGGTGCTGCGCCGGCGGGGGCTGCTGCGCTCCGTTGCCGACCCCGGCCCGGCGGAGCGGTTCGGGCTGTCGGTCTACCAGCTCCGACCGGCGACCGGCCTTACCGTCGTGCACGCGGCAGCGGTGGGCGAGGCACCGGCCGTTGCCTCCTCGAGGTCGGCCCCGGTTTCTGAGTTGAGTCGGTCGGCGGCCGCTGCGGGCCTTCCCCCCTCTCTGCCTGGCCCCGGCCACGTGGCTCTCGACCTGGAGCGCCGGTCGTGAGGGCGGCGGGCTGGGGGGCCACCCCGGAGGGGTGGCAAGTGTCTGTGCCGGTTTGGGGGTGTGGTGGAGGCGGAGGTGGGCGAGGGCTGGGCGGTGTGGTGGGTGGGGGCGGGGTGTTGGTGGTGGGGGTTGGTTGGAGGGTTGTCGTGGGGGGAGTCGGTGTGGGGGGTGGCGGGGGGTGTTGACGGTGACGGGGTTGTCCAACGCGGAGTATCTGATTTCGTCGGTGGCGTTGTCGATCGACGAGTACTACTCGGGCGTGGGGGAGTCGCCGGGGGTTTGGGCGGGGCGGTGGGCGGAGGGCCTGGGGTTGGCGGGGGTGGTGGAAGCGGAGGACCTGCGGGCGTTGGTGGAAGGCCGGCACCCGGAGACGGGGACGACCCTGTTGGCCGGGTCGCGGGCGCGGTCGGTGCTGGCTTTCGATTTGACGTTCTCGGCGCCGAAGAGCGTGTCGTTGCTGTGGGCGTTGGGCTCGGAGGGGGCTGCGGAGGTGGTGGCGGCCGCCCATCGTGAGGCGGTGGAGGTGGCGTTGGGCTTCTTGGAGGAGCGGGCGGCGGTGGCTCGGGTGCAGTCGAAAGGGGTGCGCCGGCGGGTGGGTACGTCGGGTTGGGCGGTGGCCGGGTTCGTGCACCGGACGAGCCGGGAGGGGGACCCGCAGCTGCATACACACTGCCTGGTCCCGAACCTGGTGCGCCGGGCTGACGGCCGGCATGTGGCTTTCGACGCGGGGCCGCTGTTCAAGTGGGCCCGGGCGGCGGGCTCGGTCTACCAGAACCACCTGCAACGGGCCCTGGTGGAGCGGTTGGGGGTGGGGTGGGGTCCCGACCGGCACAACACGCGGGAGCTGGAGGGCTTCACCCGGGATCAGCTTCGGGCGTTCTCCAAGCGGACTGCCCAGATCGAGGCCGAGTTGGAGAGGCGGGGGGCGACGTATGAGTCGCCGGGCCTGCGGATGCGGGCCGACGACGAGGCATCGCTGATGACGCGGACGGGCAAGGACCATTCGCTGACCCCCCGGTTGTTGGCCGGCCGCTGGCGAGAAGAGGCTTCCGAAGTGGGCCTGGCGGTTGGAGTCGAGCTCGGCCGGGCGGTGTGTGCAACCCGGCTGCGGTCGGAGGCGCCCGGCTGGGACGAGCTGGTTGAGGTGCTGGTGGATCCGCAGTCGGGGCTGTGCTCTCGCTCGGCTCGCTTTGGACGGTCGGATGTGGTGGAGCGGATCTGTGCGGTCTCGGGTGGGCGGTTGTCGACCGGGGAGATCGTCGGGCTGGTCGAGCGGTTCTTGGAGTCCGACCTGGTGGTGCGCCTCTATCCCGAGAGCGGGGAGCGGGCCCGGCCGGCGCAGTGGTCGACCGTGGCGCATCGGGCGTTGGAGGACCGCACCCTGGCGTTGATGGACACGCTGGCGGCCCGCCCGGCGCCACCGATCCCGGCTGATGCGGTGGGGGCGGTCCTGGCCGGGGTGGGGTTGGGAGAGGACCAGGCGGCCGCGGTCGAGATGTTGGCGGGCGACGGCGGGTGTCTGCGGGCGGTGCTGGCCCCGGCGGGGTACGGGAAGACGACCATGCTGCACTCGGCGGCCCGGGCGGCTGCGGGGGCGGGCCGGCCGGTGCTGGCGGTGGCGACCACGGCCAAGGCGGTGGCCGAGCTGTCAGGCGCCGGTCTGGACGCCCGGACCATCGCCCGGCTGCGGATCGACCTCGAGGACGGCCCGTTGAGGGCGGGGAGCGTGGTGGTGCTCGACGAGATCTCCCAGACCCCGACCGATCAGGTGGAGGCGGTCCTGGCCGCGGTTGACGCCTGCCCGGGCGGTCAGGTGTGGGTGCTGGGCGATCCCCGCCAGTCCCAGCCGGTCGGTCCCGGCGGGATAGCCGATCACATCGAAACGCTGGCCGCAGCTGGGACGATCCGCTCGGCCCGGCTGACGGTCAACCGCCGTCAGGTCGATCCCGTCGACCGGGAAGCCCTGGACCTTCTGCGCCAGGGTGACGCGGCCGGTTCTCAGCAGCTGCGCGCCGAGCAGGGGTGGGAGCACGAATACGCTAGCCCGTCGGAGTGCCGGCGGGCCATGGCCGGCGCCGTCTGTGACGACATCGGCCGTTACGGGCCTGACCAGGTGGCGGCGCTGGTGGTCTCTCATGCCGACGCCGAGGACCTGGCGGACCGCATCCGCGGCCACCTCAGCGGACAGGGCGCGTTGTCCGGGCCGACCCTCACGGGTCCGGGCTGGGCCGGGGAACGGACCTACCAGGCGGGGGACCGGGTGTTGCTCCACGCCCGGGTCGGCGGAGCGGGCAGCGTCTTGGTCAACGGCACGACTGCGACTGTCGTGCGGGTCGACGAAGGCGGCATGGCCGTGCGGATCGACACCAGCGGGGCCGAGGCGGTGCTGCCGGCGGAGTTCGTGGCCGGCACCCGCAAGGACGGGACGCCGAACCTGTCGCATGCGTGGGCGCGCACCGTGGACGGCGCCCAGGGGGGCACCTGGCAGGCCTGCCACCTTCTGGGCAGCACCGCCCTGGACGCCTACCGGGGCTATACCGGCCAGTCCCGCTCCCGCCATCCCACCCACACCTGGAACACCGCCCGCGTCGGCGTGGTGGACCACGGCGGCATCCTGGCCGACCAACGCGACCCCGCCGAGCAGGTGGCCGGCGCCCTGGCCCGCCAGCCCGATCCGACCCTGGCCGCCCGCCACGACCCCTGGATCGTGGACCGCCAGATCCGAGAACGGATCGCCGAACACGAACGAGTCCTGGCCGACCCGCCGCCCAAGCGACAAGACCAGCTGGCCGCCGCCCAGGCCGAACTCGAGGCGATTCGCGCTGGCCTGGCCGAAGCCGAGGCTGCAGCCGCCCGCAGTGCGGCCGCCTTGGCCGGCCTGGGCCCGCTGGGCGGCTTGAGCCGCCACGGCCGGGAGCAGCGTCGCCGCCTCGAACAGCACCTGGAACAGCAGGAGCAGCGGGCGGCCGCTACCCGCTGCGACTACGACCTGGCCGCCGGGCGAGTGGAGCGGCTCCTCGCCGATCAGGCCGCCTACCAGCGGTTCCAGACGGACCACGGCTGGCGCCAGGACGACCTCGACCGGCTCAGAGGGCAGCTCGATGACCACTGGACATCTGTCGTGGTCGCCTGCGTAGCCGTTGACGACCCCCTGGCCTACGGCATCGACAAGCTTCGCCATGCCCGAGTGAACCTCGTCGCCGGGCTGCAAGCCCTTGACGACTCCGTCCCGAAGGATCGCACCCAGGAGTGGGAGCAAGCCCGACAAAGGCTGCCCGAGGCCGTGCGCCAACGCCACCAGACCGAGCAATCCTTGGCCGAGGTGGAGGCCCGCCTCGAAGACGCCCAGCGGCGCCGGTGGGGTCGCCACGACCACCGGGCCATCGCCGACGCCCAGGCCCAACTCGCCGCCCTCCACCAGCAGGCCGAGCGGGCGGCCGCCGAAGAGCGTCGACTACGGGACCACCTAGCCGAACTGGCCGACCACCAGCGGGCCCGGCAACAGCACATCGCCGACAGCGCAGGCCGCCGTGGGCAGCGAGCCGAGACGGTCGCCCAGCTCGACGACGCCCTCGACCGCACCCGCCTCGATCGGGTCCGTCGACTCGCCGACGACCCTCCTGAACACCTGGTCACGCGCCTGGGGGCGCCTCCCGGATCAGCCGCCGGCCGGGCCGTATGGTGCCATCACGCCCTCAGGATCGAAGCCGACCGGGACCACGACGACGGCCGCACCCCCCGAGCGAGACGCGTCGACGACGACCGAGCCCGCGACGAGATCGCAGTCGCCCACCAGCTTCTGCATTCGGATAGCGCCCAGCCCGGACCTGCGGCATGGGCCAACCTGGCCGAACAAGCCCGCACCACCCTCGACCGGATACGCAACACCCAGCGCCGACGCAGCCTTGCTCAGCACCTCGACGCCAAACGGCACCTACAGCCAGCCACATGGACAGACCCCTCGCTGCGGACCGGTCCCAGCCTGTAGCCCTTGAGCCTCGAGCTGCCGGGGGAGACCGAGCGGACGCGGACTGAGGAATGCCCGGTTAGTTAGCCGGAACGGGCCGTCATGAGCACAGGCGGGGGTGCGTGCTGATTCGTGGCATTATGCGCCCCCCGCCTGATAGGCGCACGACACTTCGGGGCTCCGCTCATGTCACCGGCTCGGCCCTTGCCGCCGCGGGTTCCTCCTGTCGGGCCGGAGGGGGCCGATCACCCAGTTCTGCGGTGCTCTGCAGTCGCCGTGGAGGCATCTGGACATCGACTGTCACTGTTAAGGAAGATCTTCGGCCGCCCGCAGGGGGGATCGCGTTGCGGACCACCCCGTGGCTGTCTCGTGAGTCTCGCACCGGCTCACTGGGCGCCGATCAAGGCCACGGCGCGGGCAGTGGAGGTCAGAGCGGATGCGTTGCAGCGCTGGTGGGACTCCATCGCGACCTCGGTGAACTTGATGGCGTGCTCGTCACCGGAGGCGACAGCTCGCTCGATGACCTCGTCGATGGTGGTGGGTCGCTCGTCAGCCACGACCACCGGAGGAGACGGCCGGTAGATGGTGGCGATCGTCGCGGTCACCGCCCACGCCGCTTCGTAGGCCGCCGGCCACAGCTGCTCGGGCAGGCTGGGGAGGACCAGCGCTACGGCGCGTGGCGCTGTCGCCGAGTGGACGAGCATGACGGGGGCCGCCTGTCCCCACGGGCCGTAGCGGGTGACCGCCGCGTCGACGAGCGCGTCGAGGGCAGCCGGGACCGCCAGCGGATCGGCGACGGGCGCCACCGCTCCCAGGACAGTGGGCCAGGTCGCGTCTTTGCTGAGGGAGGCGAGGCGGGTACGGATCCCCCCGGTCAGCTGCCGAGCTGGTAGCGCGTCGAGGGCCACGCCGACATCAGCGCTGCCTCGGCTCGGCTCCGGGCACGGCACCGGCTGCCAGCGGGCGGCCCAGTAACCGAGGGCGTGGCCGAGCTCGACCAGACGCGGTTGGGTCACCCTCTCGCGTAAGGCGCGCACGGCGTGACCAGTGCGGATCAGCCCGTGGGCCGCCGACGCCACCGCGCCGGGCACAAGACGCGGCCACCACCGAGCCAGCACGGCATCCCACGGCTCGTCGCGTACCTGCTGGGTGAGCAGGGCGCACCAGTCTCCCAGCCGGGACGCGTCGCCGAGCAGGCCGGGCCACTCCGCCTCGCTGATCGGCCAGCGCGCATCCGGCATCTGCTCAAGCCTGCGCACATAGCCGCGCACCCAGCCAGCCACGTCCTCGCCCCGGCCGAGTCTCATCAAGGCGTCGGCGGCCATCGGCCCATGGTTGGACAGCCACCCCTCGAACTCCGGGCCCTTGGTATGCAGCTGCTCGTATGCCTCGTCCAGCAGGTCGTGAATCGCCATGACAGCCAGTCAACGACCTCAAGTCCACTTGAAGTCAAGCGGGCGGTCAGAGAGGATGGTGTGCATGTCCGAGCCGCCCGAGCTCACGATCGGGGAGACCGCACGCCGCTCTGGACTCAGCGCCCCCACCCTGCGCTACTACGAGCTGCGCGGCCTGATCCGCTCGACCCGCAGCTCCGGCAACCAGCGGCGATATCCGAGACACACCCTGCGTCGCCTGGCGTTCATCACCGCCGCCCAGCGCGTCGGGCTGACCCTGGAGGAGATCGCCCAGCTCCTCGACACGCTCCCAGCCGACCGGGCACTGACCAGGGCCGACTGGACCAGACTCAGCCGGCCGTGGCGGCAGCGGATCGCAGCCCGCATCGCGCAGCTCCAAGCCCTCCAGGACACCCTCGACGGCTGCTTGGGCTGCGGCTGCCTGTCCCTCACCCGCTGCCGGCTCTACAACCCCGACGACGAGGCCGCCAGCGAAGGACCCGGCTCCCGCTGGCTGCGCAACGCAGCACAAACATCTCCCTGAGCTCCACCGGACCGAGGACGGGTGTTCTTCCGCTGGGCCCGCTCGCCAAGTGGCCCCGAGCAATCGGCGGTCATGGACCCTCTGCGCCAGGCGTCCGTTCGAGGGCACCGGCGACGTGGGTGGCTACGGCGATCGGGGTGCGCCCGCAGAGGTAGATGACGTGGTCAGCGAGACGGCGGTTCTGGTCGCTGCGGACCCATACGTCGAGGTAGTCGATGTCGCCGACACCCCAATCGTGTCGTTTGCTCGCGAAAGATCATTCCCCGAAGCAGCGCCACCGAGCGAGGCTACCGCCAGACCAATCAGGGTGTCATCGGCAGCGGCGAGCGCAGGCCCGGGCTGCGGCAGACGGCTATCGCGCTCCCCGATGGCAGGAGTGCGGAGCCATCCCGGACACCGATCGCGCTCCAACGACGTTCGGCGCGGGTCTGACCGGCGCGGCTCGGTCGTGGAGGCGCCATAGCGCCGATTACGAGCGCCGTCTGATGCTTCGGCCGTAACGCATTGCGCTGTTGTTCTGGCGCGAGCAAGTGCAGAATGTCATGGTGACCGTTACGCTCATGCTGCTGGTCGGTCTTGCCGCCAATCTGGTAATCGGATGGCTTGAGAGCGTCCTGGCAGGAAGGCCGAAGCTGCGACGGTTCACGGAACGGCACGGACTTGCGCTCCGGGAGGCCAAGTGGAAGCCCATGGTCGTTTACTCGGACAGCGATGTACGACGCGACGGTTCAGGATGCTGAAGGGCGTCCTGTCCGTGGCAGGGCCTATGTAGGAGGCCCTTGGGACCGGTGCCATGTGGTCATCCCGGATCGAGATGAAGCTGCCGGACATAACGCTGTCCGACTCCTGAGCCGACTCCGGGTCTCTCCTTCGGACGGGCCTCTAGGAGCTGCGAGTGCGCAAGGTGGAATCTCCCGGTGACCAGAGTCAGTCAGACGTCGAAGGGGTCCTCGTCGATCGCGACGTCCGATTCCTCCTGCTTGTAAAGGCTCCTATCTTCGCTGCTGATCGGTGCAAGCTCTTCCTCGACGCCGCGATAGGCCGCCATAAGCATTCGGAAGGCTCGCCGGTGAAGGATCGTTGGCTGCCCAGCGATTGCACGAGCAGCTCGGCGAAGGTCCTTTCGGTGACGCCCGGCCATAGCCTGCAGCTCAATCGCCCCGTCAGCGTCTTGAGCTTCGTCACGGCTTGCAAGTTCCAAGGCCCGGCGACCCAAGCGTCTGGAGCGATTCGTCAGGGAGTAGATCTGCGCTGGCTGGTAATCCTCCGAGACAGAGTCCTCGTCCTCCATTCGTCTGAGAATGGCCAGCACTGTTACGAACTCACGAACACTCTTGAACCGGCCCCCTGCCATGGGCCTGATTATGCCCGCCACGTAGCGCCGAGTGATTCATCTGCGTTCGCTCGGGCAACTCGAAGGATGTCACGCCCAGTGTTCATAGCGACGGTTATCGAAGCCGCCTGGATCGCCTTCCCCAGAGGCTCCCCGCGCAGAATGTGCATACAGATCCCCGTGGACCCGGTTGACCGAGGCGCACGGCTCGCTGGAGGCCAGGTCAGGCGACAGCGTGAGCCGAGGGGGCCAGATCGATCTGGACCCACACCCGGTTGCCGTCTCGCCGGACGACTCGCCCTCGAACAGGCGGTTCCTCCTCATCCCACAGCAGGACCGTGTCCGACGCTTGGGGGTCGAAGTCGGGATCCTCGGCACGCGGTCCGTGGGAGATCCAGCATTCGACGACCAGATCCCCACCGACTTCGTTCGGGTCGTAGCGGAGGTCGAAGACCTTGTCGGTCATGGCATCCATGCTAACGCTGGCGCGGGCCCGCCCATATCGGGTTCAGCGTAGGTTCCGAGAAGTGTCGGCGTATCCGAGCGAAGTGGGCCGGCGTGGGATCGGACAGGACGACCGTCCAGTGAGGGTGGTCCCGCGTCGGTAGGAGCGGGAAGCCGCCCTCGAGTAGTTGCGATCCGGCCGCCTCCAGAACCCACCGGCGCTCGAAGAGCAGGGGGACCAGTCGGCCCAGGTTCTCGTAGCTCCCACCCGGGAGCTCGAACACCGAGAACCCATATAGCCCCCAGCGAGCGAAGGTCATCTCACAGGTCTGGCGGAGCTTCTCGTCGGCGAGCGTCGTCCGGCCGAAGCGGACGAGGACCAGGGTGTTCGGCGGGGGCGCCTCCCGGAGCTGGAGCGCCTCACGCACGGTCGCGGCGATCCCGCCCGAATCGCTGTTTCCAGGCCCGATCCATCGGGCCAAGGTAGCGCCCCCGACGAGGCGTCCTCCGTGATCACAACTTGATCACAAACGCGCCGGGATCGCCCGGTATGGCGGCACCCGGAGCGGGCCGGTCTGAAGCCGAAAACCATGTCTGAGCAGCCCCAATGTCATCCGGAGGGATCGAGCCGGACGGGCCTGATCGGAGTTCGATTCCCGCTCCGGGCACCTCACATCCTCGGCGTTTCCGCTGGTCACAGGTTCGGGCTGTCGACGGAAATGCCATGAGGTGCCTGCCGTGATCACAGACTGAGGCTCAAGGCGATTGGTCATTCGCCGTTGAGGACCAGCACCAGCCCGTTCGGATCCTTCCGGGACACCGCTCGGACTGTCCAGCCGGCCGGTCACGGCAGTCCGGCCCGGTCGAACGCCTGTTGCAGGCGAGGACGGCGGCGGTGGGTGTCGCGAAGGTCGGAGATCAGGTCGTCGACGTCGCCGGTCTTGTCGGTGCCGGCTGCGAGTTTGCGCATTTTGGCCAGGCGGCGGGCTGCGTAGCGGTAATGCTGGGCGTTGGCTTCTTCGAGTTCGTTGTGGACCAGACGAGCGAGGACCGGCAGGACCGCAAGGGGGTCGATCTTCTGGTACGCCTCGGCCAGGTCATTCCAGGTCCGGTTGTCCTCGAGCCCGAGCGAGCCCGCAAGGTCCCAGGCGAGGGGAACGTCCTCCAGCGACGTGAGTGCGAACAGCACGGCCTCGCGGGGGCTGGGGGCGAGAGCGGTGAGCACCTCGTCGCGGTATCCGGGCCACGACGGCCCGGCAGCCTTGTGCAGGGCGGCGGCGGTAGCCGAGGACGGCCACCGGCGGAACAGGAGCACCCGGGCGCCGAGCAGCCGGCTCGGCTGGTACGCGGCCAGCAGTTCGCACCAGTAGTTGCCGGCCTGGAGGGACTGATGCCTGGGTCCGATGTCGATGGCCTGGCGGGCCCAGTCGATGGCGAGATCGATCTCGTCGATCTCGGTCAGCGCTTCGGCGGTGTCGACGAACCACGCCGCGACCTTGCGGTCCCGGGCGTGGGTTCGGATGATGGCGTCCACGTCACGGTCGAGCACGGCCAGGCGCTTGGCGTTCCAGTCGAGCACGAACCATTCGTGGCGGTGAGGCGAGGACCACCGGTCTTCACCGGCCGGTTCGGGGCCCAGGTCGGCGCGCACGCCGTCGAGTCGGGATCGGTAGGCGGCCATGCCCTTCTCGCCCAGCGCGGGGGCGTAGGCGACCGGATCGAGCTCGAAGTAGTCGACCTGCCCGTCGAACTGGAACTTCATCATCCAGTCGATCAGTCTTCCCGCGGGCACCGCAGTGGCTGCCGCCGCCCGTGGGTGGAGAGCCAACAAGCGTCGGCAGGCGTCGCCGGCGATCCCGCTCGAGTCATCGGCGCGGGCAATGACCGTGATAGCGGACGCGAGCGCCTTGTGAGTGACCGTGTACACCTCCGCCGGATCGCCGGTCGTAGCGGCGGCCTCGAGGATGTCGACTGCTTCGTGCATCCGGGCTCCGTGCTCGTTGGCGGCGCTCCGCCGCCAGAGTTCTCCCCTGGTGCGGATCAGCGGCAACACGGCGTCGGCCAGACCAGCCACCGGCATCTACTCCCTCGGTAGCCCTGGCAGAACCAGGAGGGCTTCCTCAGCGGCGTTCTCGAATGCTTCGATCACTTCGTAGTGGTCGATGATCACCTCGAGCACGGTAGCCGTGGTGACGTTGCCGACTCGAAGCCAGATGACCTTGGGTGGGGGACCATGAAGGAAGGCCAGTTGGCGGAAGTCCGAGTCCTTGGAGACGATCGTGTACCCGTGCTCGCCGGCGTGGTCCCACACGTCCTTGTCGGTCGCGTTTCAAGACCCAGCGTCGCGACGTGGGCCGAGTCGGGGAAGTAGTCGCGAAGCCTTCCAACCAGGTTGAGGGACAGGTTTTGGTCGACCAGCAGCGTCACGCGCTGGCGAGGCGCTTCTCTCGCAAGGCGGCGAACTCGATCGCAGCCCTGACGTGTTCGACGGTCAGCTCGGGGAAGTCCCCGACGATCTCCTCCGCTGTCATGCCAGCCGCCAGGTACTCGAGCACGTCGTAGACGGTGATCCGCGTGCCGACGAAGCAGGGTTTTCCACTCCGAACCCCCGGACGGACCTCGATCATCGATGCCACGCTCACGGTCATGAGCCTATCGATCGTGGCCGCCCCCACTCGGCTGAATCCGGGTGCGGACGCCGTCTGGGCATCATCGTGATCACAGATTGATCACAAGCGCTCGGGAGAAGCCGGTACAGAGCGTTCTGGAGTGGGATGACCGGCGGCCGGAAACCACCTCTGAGCAGCCAAAACGTGAGTCGGGAGGATGGATCGGGATGGTCCCGATCGGAGGTCGATTCCCGCTCCGGGCACCACCGCAGCACCTTGAGCGTCTGGCCACCCCGGCGGACTCGGCTCTGCGTCGAGGGCGCTGCTGGGCGATGCCGCTCCTGCCCGGCAGCCGGGCGGTGCCCGGAGTGCGTCAGGCGACCTCCACGTCGTGCCGGCGGACCACCAGCCTGCAGCCCGCCCGGCGGGCATCCTTGGCCACCAGCCGCTCCACTTCCAGGCCACCCAGTCCCTCGGTGAGCCCTTCCGCCAGACCGAGGTGGAGCTGGCAGACGGTGGCCGGGTCGGCCCGGGCCACGTCGGCGAACGGGCAGCGCCCCAGGACGAACTCGATCCGCCGTCCCTTGTCCACCCTGTTCGGACGGAAGCCGCGCCGTGCGACCTCGGCCCCGAGCAGCTCCACGCGATCGGCGTCGCCAGGTAGCTCAGCGGCCCGGCGGTGCCCCTCCTGGCGGCCGACCTGCCGGGGCTCCAGCCTGCGGCGCACCGCGTTGGCCAGCAGTCCGGCCAGCCAGGCATAGGACCCGGTGGCCCCCCACCGGTCCAACACCTCCGGGTGGAGTCTGTACAACAGGCGCGGCCGGCCGGGTCGGGCCCGGTCCTCCACCTCTTCCACCACCAGGTGGGTGTCCTTCAACACGGCCAGATGCTGGCGGACGGCGTTGTGGTTGAGCTTCACGTACTCCGTGAGCTCTGAAACGCCCACCGGACCATCGGCATCGGCCACGTAACGGAAGATCTTGTGCCGCGTCGGGTCCCCGAGGGCCTTCGCCTCGTACTGCAACTCATCGTCAACCACCCCGGCCCTCCTAGCTACTTCTAGTGTACAGCGGAATAAAGCGTCGCCCCTGGTCGCGGCGCCAGCGTGGCCGGACGAGCACGGGCGGAGATCCGCTCCCGTCGCTCCCGGGTTGATCGCCCGGTACGGGCTCCGTCACCGTCCTGCGGAGTGATGGGTGCCCTCAGCGGCGCCCTGACCGGGATCGGGGTCTCCGACCACCATGAGGCAGCCCCGTCGGCGTCGATGGCCAGCCCGGAGGGCCGACGGAAGCGGGCCTGTGTGCCGGTGCCCGCCCGGCACCAGGGCGACACCGGCGGGCGAATAGAAGTGGCCGCACCCGGCAGAAGGGGTCCGCCCGGGATGGGCGGGCCCCTTCTGGCCGGGAGAGATGGACAGCTAGGCGTTCGACAGGGCGGCCGGCGGCTGGGAGGTGCCGCCGGTGTACTTCGTGACCGGGCCGTTGATGCCGGTCACGTAGACCGGACTCACCGGTACGTAGTCGCCGTTGTGGTTCTGCACCACCTCGCTGCCCTCGAAGCCGTAGTGGTTGGTGCTCGAGTACGACAGCGGTACCAGGCCGGGGGTGACGAACTGGCCTCCCTGCTCCTCGATGGCCTTGAGCAGGGCGCCCCGGGTCAGGTCCTTGCCGGCCTTCTGGAGCGCCTGGACGAAGGTGTAGCCGAGGGCCACGCCGTACTCGGTGTTGCCGTCGAGGGGCGCTCCCGGGTCGTACTTCGCCAGGATCTTCTTGGTCGCCTGGACCCAGGCGTTGGTCGTGTCGGACTCCGGCGGGATGTAGGCGTTGGAGATCATGCCGTTGAGCAGGCTGGCTCCGGCCGCCCCCTTGGAGAACGACGAGAGCAGCGGCGCCACCGTCGGCGGGTCCCCGCCCACGCTCGACACCACCCACTGGGGCTGGTACCCGATGGCCGCGGCCGGCAGCAGCGTCAGGGCTGTCGCGGCCGGGATCGTGGCCAGCGCCACCACCTGGGCGCCGGCCGCCTTCAGGGCCGCCACCTGGTTCGACAGCGGTCCCGAGAGGGTGGCGGCGTCGTAGGTCTGCTTGCTCACCACCGACGAGGCCGGGAGGATGTCGTCGAGGCCCTGCACGAAGCCCTGACCGAAGTCATCGTTCTGGTACAGGTAGCCGACCTTCTGCCCGGCGAAGTGCTCCTTGATGTACGTGCCGAGGATCTTGCCCTCGACGGTGTAGGGAGGCTGCCACCCGAAGCTGTACGGGTACTTGGGATCGTTCCAGCAGTCGCAGCCCGACTCCACGAACAGCTGCGGGACCTTCTCGGTGTTGAGGAAGCCCTGCACCGCGCTCTGAGTCGGGGTGCCCAGGCCGCCCACCTCTGCGAAGATGTGGTCCTGGAGCACGAGCTGGCGGACCTTGCTGGCGGTCGTCGCCGGGTTGTAGGCGTCGTCGACGATGATGTCGTTGATCTTGCGGCCGTACACGCCCCCGGTGGAGTTGATGTACTTGAACACGGCGTTGGCGGCCGGGGCGATCTCGCTGTAGCCGGGCGCGGCCGGGCCGGTCAGCGGGGCGGTGGTCCCGATGGTGATCGACGTGGAGGTCACGCCCTCGCTCGAGGTGTTGGCGGTCGCCCCGCTGCCGCTGGACCCGCTGCTCCCCGTCGTCCCGCTGCTCGCCTTGGACGAGCTGCCGCAGGCAGTTGCGGCCAGGGCCACAGCGGCCAGTACGGCCACTGCTTTCGTTCGCCGGTGTACCGGCAAGCGATGTGGTTTCACGGTGAGGTCCTTTCCGTGTTGCTGGTAGCCAGAGCACCGGTTCCCGGCGCCTGAGATGACCCGGCGCCGGCGGCGACGGGGGAGGGTTGTGACGCGCCGGTCCGCCCGGCGGGGGTCAGCCGACGGACCAGCCAGCGGACGCCGCCCTGGATGCCACCAGGGGCCAGCATCATCACCACGATCAGGACCAGGCCGTAGATGACCACGGCCAGGTTGGCGCTGGCCGAGCTCCCCAGCGAGAAGGACTTCGACAGGCTGCTCGACCACTGCGGCAGGAACACCAGGACCACGCCCCCCCACCAGGCGCCCACCAGCGTGCCGGCCCCGCCCAGCACCATCCCCGCCAGGAGGTAGATCGACAGGGTCAGCGCGAACTCGCCGGTGTTGACGATCCCCGTCGACAGGCCGAGGAACGCCCCGGCCAGCCCGGCGCACCCGGCGCTCACCACGAAGGCCATGATCTTGGTGCGCGGGACGTGTATCCCGGCCAGCGAGGCGGCGATCTCGTTGTCGCGAACGGCGCGCATGGACCGTCCGAACCTGCTCCTCAGCAGGTTGGCCAGGAGCACCATGACGATCAGAGCGCCGAGGATCTGGATCCACGCCAGCCAGCGCTGGGGGTCGATCGATCCGGGCGGGTTCGGCGGAAGGGTGGTGAGGCCCTGGTCCCCGCCGAACACGGAGTTGTACTTGTCGGCCAGCTGGGGGATGCCCAGGGCCAGGATCAGGGTCATGCCGGCCAGGTAGGGGCCCTTCAGCCTGGTGGCGGGGATGCCCACGACCAGACCCAGGACCGCTGCGGCCCCGACGGCGGCCAGCAGCTCCACCACCAACGGCATGCTCGAGTGCATCTGCAGGTAGGCGAAGGTGTAGGCGCCGACCGCCATGAAGGCCCCGTGGCCGAGGGATATCTGCCCGTTGACCCCTGTCAGGACGCTCAGCCCGGCGATGACGATGGCGTAGGTGGCGATCTCACCGATCTCGAAGTCCTGGAAGCTGCCCAGGCCGGAGGTGATCAGCAGCAGGGCGGCGCCGGCCACCACCGCCAGGAGCAGATGGCGCAGCAGCGGTTGGCGCGGAAGGCGCATCATCTTGGGCACGGGAATCACACGCTCCTCGTGGCGGTCCGGCTGAAGATCCCCTCCGGCCGGATTGACAGCACCACGATGAGGATGGCCGCCGCCCCGAGAGGTTCCAGGCTCGATCCCAGGTAACCGCCGACGTAGGAGAGGGCCAGGCCCGTCAACAGCCCGCCCACCAATCCGCCGATCGGGCTGTCGAGGCCGCCCACGACCGCGGCGGTGAAGGCGTAGACCAGGATGAGGTCCATGTAGTTCGGCGAGAAAGCCGCCGTGGGTGCCACCAGCAGCCCGGCGAGCGATCCGGCCATCGACGCCAGCGCCCAACCCAGGATCAGCACCCGGTTGACCCGCACCCCGGCCAGGCGGGCGCTCTCAGGAGCGAACGCCGCGGCCCGCATCCGCAGCCCCACGCTGGTCCCCCGGAACAGGGCCAGTATGAACAGCATCAAGATGACGACCGCCACCAGGATGAACACGTCGAAGTGCGAGAAGGAGATCCTGGTCCCGCCCACGCTCAGGCCGCTCTGGGAGAACGCTGCGGGGAACCCCCGGTTCTGGACCCCGAAGATGGAGCCGACCATTCCCTCCAGCAGGATCAGCAGGCCGAGGCTGACGATCACCGGGTTCAACTCCGGTTTGCCCTGCAACGGCCGGATCAGCACCACCTCCACCAGCGCTCCCATGACCAGCCCTATGAGCAGGGCTATGACGAAAGCCGCCCAGTATCCGACCTTGCGGTCGAGCAGCGCCACCGCCATGTAGGTGGAGAACATGGCCATGGATCCCTGGGCGAAGTTGACGATACGGGTGGCCCGCCAGATGAGCACCAGGCCGAGGGCCACGGCCGCGTAGATCATCCCGGCGCTGATCCCGTTGAGGGTGAGATCGAAGAACTGGGTCATGAGCCTCCGTGGGGTTCCTAGAAACCCAGGTAGTGGTGGCGAAGGCTCTCGTCGGAGCCGATCACCTCCGATGAGTCCTGGACGACGACGCGGCCCAGGTGGACGACTACCGCCCACTCGGCGACCGACAGGGCGCTGCGGGCGTTCTGCTCCACCAGCACCACGGTGAGCTCCGAGCCGCTGGTGAGCTCGCTGAGCATGGCCATGATCTGGGCTGTGATCCGGGGAGCCAGGCCGAGCGAGGGCTCGTCGAGCAGCAGCACCCGGGGGCGGCCCATGAGGGCCCGGCCGATGGCCAGCATCTGGCGCTCGCCCCCTGACAGGGTCGAACCGGCCCGCCGCCGGCGTTCGGCCAGAGGCGGGAACATCCCGTAGATCTCCTCGAGGGCCTTCTTGGTGTCGCTGCGGTCCCGGCGCCACAGGGCGCCCAGGCGCAGGTTGTCCTCGACGGTGAGCTCGTCGATCACCCCGCGGCCCTCCGGTACGTGGGCCACCCCCTGCCTGACCACGTCCTCGGCCGCCAGCTGGGTCAGGTCCTTCCGGTCCAGGGTGACCCGGCCGTGCCGGGGGCGCACCAGCCCGCTGACGGTCCGCAGCAGCGTTGTCTTGCCGGCCCCGTTGGCGCCGAGCACCGTGGTGATGCGGCCGGGCTGCGCGGTGAAGCTCACCCCGTCCAGGGCGGTCACCGCCCCGTAGGTGACGCTCAGGTCCTCAACCGTGAGCATCGGTCGAGACCTCCTCGCCGAGATAGGCCCTGGTCACCTCGGGGTCGGCCTTCACCTTCTCGGGAACGCCGGTGGAGATGACCCGACCGAAGTTCAGCACGACCAGGTGCTCGCACACCGACATCACCAGGTCCATGTGGTGCTCCACGAGCAGGATCCCCATGCTGCTGCGCAGCTCGATCATGAGCGCCTTCAGGTCGTCCATCTCCGCGCCGGACAGGCCGCTGGCCGGCTCGTCGAGCAGCAGCAGGTCCGGTTCCTCCATGAGGGCCCGGGCCACGCTGGCCTTCTTCTGGATCCCGTACGAGAGCACCGACGGCAGACGCTCGGCGTGCTCGGCTATGCCCAGCCGGTCGAGCAGGGCCATGGCCCGCTCCCGCAGGGCCCGCTCCGATCGGGACGAGCGGCGGATACCGAGCATGGCCGATGCCAGATCCACCCGGGCCGAGGTGTGGCCGCCCGTCATGACGTTCTCCACCAGGGTCATCCCGTCCCACAACCCCACCCCCTGCAGGGTGCGGGCGATGCCGAGGGGCGCCAGGTGGTGCGGCCGCAGCCGGCGCAGCTCCTGTCCCCGGTAGGAGATCCGGCCCTGCTGGGGATGGACGAACCCGCAGGCGACGTTGAAAAGGGTGGTCTTCCCGGCGCCGTTCGGGCCGATGACGCCCACGATCTGTCCGGGCCGGACCTCGAGCGATACGTCCTCGAGGGCGCGCAGGCCACCGAAATCGACCGTTATCTCCTTGAGTTCCAGGACGCCCGGTTCCCGTTTGGGGAGTCGGTGGCCCGGCGCCAAACGAGCTAATGGCGCGTTTGTTGACAACTTCTGATTCCCCCCTACTCTTCGGAGCGTCACTCTAGCGATGCGACCCGCCGCGGGGTGGAATAGCAGCAACGAAAGGGGTTTTTGCTCGCCAGGCTAAATTTGAGCAGTGCTAACTAGTGGCCGCGCGGTTGCCACTTCCTGCTCCGGTGAGGCCCCGCCCCGGCGGCTCAGCGGGGAGGGCGTATCCCCGACCAGGCGACGTCGTCGGGCTGGCCGAAGCTCTCGGGCGGCGGAGTGTCGAGCGGTGTTCCCGTCGGGCCGCCCCCGTCGTAGCGGGGGGCGCCCGGGTCGCCGCCGTCGGCCTCGACCTCGGTGACGATGGGCAACTCGATGTGCACCAGAGTGCCGCCCTCGGGGGGGACCGAGGCGGTGACGGTGCCGCCGTGGTCGGTCACCACCTGATGGACGATGGCCAGCCCCAGCCCCGACCCGGGCATGCTGCGGGCGGTCTCGGCCCGGTAGAACCGGTCGAACACGTGGGGCAGATCCGTCGCGGCGATCCCCGGGCCGTGGTCGTGGATGTCGAGGGCCCAGCGGCCGCCCCGCTGCAGCCACACCTCCACGGTGGCTCCGGGCGGACTCCACTTGGCGGCGTTGTCCAACACGTTGAGGATGGCCCGCTCCAGCAGCGCCGGCGAGGCCCGCACCGAACCCGGGGTCAGGTGCAGGTCGAAGTCGAGGTTCGGGGCCCGCCGGCGGGCCCGCTCGACGGCTTGCTCGACGATCGAGTCGAGGCGCACCTCGATGGGTTCGGGCTGCTTCTCCTCCTGGCGGGCCAGGTCCACCAGATCCCCGATGAGGTTGGTCAGCTCCTCCATCTGGGCCTCCACGTCGCCCACCAGGTCGGCCCGGTCGGAGGCGGGGAGGTCGCGGACCCGCATGAGGACCTCGATGTTGGTGCGGAGGCTGGTGAGCGGAGTGCGCAGCTCGTGGCCGGCGTCGGAGATGAGCTGGGCCTGCTGCTGGCGCGAGGCCGCCAGGGCCACCAGCATGGAGTTGAAGGACCGGGCCAGGCGGGCCAGTTCGTCGTCGCCCTCCTCATCGATGCGGGCGCTCAGGTCCTGGGTGGCGGCCACGTGCTCGGCGGCCGCGGTGAGCTTCTCCACCGGTCGCAGCATGGTGCGGCCCAGAAGGAACCCGATGGCCACCGCCGCGGCGATCCCGCCGGCCACCACCAGCCACAGGATGATCCCGAGGGTGGAGAGGGTGTGGTTGACTTCGGTGAGAGGTCGGCCGATCTGTATGGCCACGGGTACCTGGGCGCCGGTGAACTGGTTGACCGCGGCGTACGACGTGGCGGCGGTGATGACCCGGTAGGGGACCCCGTGGTAGCTGACGCTGTCGAAGCGGTAGCCGTGATCGGCCGCCACCACCGCCCGCTGGGCCGGGGTCGGCGCCGGGGGAGGCCCGGACCCCTCGATGAGGGTGAAGCTCGAATCCAGCACCTGGCCCTGGGCGGTGATCAGCTGGAAGTACCCGCCGCCGCTCAGGCGGACGAAGCGCACCACCTGAGGGGTGTCGAGCGTGCCGCCCCGGGTCAGGAACTCGGAGCTGCTGTTGGCGTCGGAGATGAGCGAAGAGTTGACCTGGGAGAGCAGCTGGTGGCGGACCGTGAAGTACGCCGCCAGAGATGCCAGCGCCACCGTGAGACCGACGGCCAGGGCGATGGCGCGGCCGAGCCGGGCCCGGAAGCCGAGGCTCCGCCACCGGCGCCACCACCCTCTCACTGCTGGCTCGGCTCCCGCAGGACGTATCCGACGCCCCGGACCGTGTGTATGAGCCGCGGCTCGCCGTCCGCCTCGGTCTTGCGCCGGAGGTAGCCGATGTAGACCTCGAGGGAGTTGGAGTTGGCGCCGAAGTCGTAGCCCCACACCCGGTCGAAGATGAGCTCCCGGGTTAGCACCTGCCGGGCGTTGCGCAGCAGCAGCTCCAGCAGGAGGAACTCCGTTCGGGTCAGCTCTATCAGCCGGCCGCCCCGGCGGACCTCACGGGTGCCGGGATCGAGGGACAGGTCGGCGAAACGCAGGGCCTCGTCGTCGGAGGGGGCGCTGCGGCGCAGCAGGGCCCTGATCCGGGCCAGGAGCTCCTCCAGGGCGAACGGCTTGACCAGGTAGTCGTCGGCGCCGGCGTCGAGGCCGGCGACCCGCTCGTTGACCGCGGCCCGGGCGGTCAGCATGAGCACCGGCGTGGCGTCGCCGGCGGCCCGGAGCCGGCGGCACACCTCGAGGCCGTCCATGCGGGGCATGGCCACGTCCAGGATGATGGCGTCCGCCGGCCGCTCGGCGTGGGCGGCCAGAGCGGCCGGCCCGTCGTCCACCGCCTCGGTCTTGTAACCCTCGAAGCGCAGGGCCCGATCGAGGGCCTGGCGCACCGCCGGCTCGTCGTCCACCACCAGCACTCTCACGCGCTCCAGTGTGACCCAATCAGATGAGAAACGGATTAGAGGTGGTTCGGCCCGGTGGCTCATATAGGCTTCGTTCGCTATGTCCCGGGTGCTGATCGAGCGACGACTGTTCGACGTGGCTCAGAGGCTGAAACGCGCCCGGGAGGAGCTGTCGGTCATCGAGGAGCAGCTGCAGGTCATGGCGGAGGCGGCTGAAGAGGCCCGGATCCGCTCGCTGGTGTCGGAGACCCCGCTGGCCCACCGGGAGTACGCCGAAGCCCAGCGCCACGCCGATGCCATGGAGCGCAGCCGCCGCTCGGTGGCGACAGAGGTGGCGGAGTTGCAGGTGGCCCAGGACGACCTGCTGGACAGGTTGATCAGCGAGGATCGTTCCGGTTCCTGAAGCCGGCGTTGCCGTAGGCGAGGGGCCCGGCCGTCCCCGATCGAAACCCTTTTTCCCCCTAAACCAACGACCTTCGAGCCGTAAGGAGCAGCTGTGCCAGTACGAGTCGTGATCGCCGAGGACGAGGCCATAGTCCGCCTCGACCTGAAGGAGATCATGGAGGAGGAGGGCTACGAGGTCGTCGGCGAGACCGGCCGCGGCGACGAGGCGGTGGAACTGGTGCGTCAGCACCGGCCCGACCTGGCCATCCTGGACGTGAAGATGCCCGGCGCGGACGGCCTCACGGCGGCCCGGGAGATCAACGCCGAGCGTCTGTGCGCGGTCCTGATCCTCACGGCCTTCAGCCAGCGTGATCTGATCGAGCAGGCCCGCAACGCCGGCGCCCTGGCCTACCTGGTGAAGCCGTTCCAGAAGAGCGAGCTCCTGCCGGCCATCGAGATGGCCCTCGGCCGGTTCTCCGAGATGAAGGCCCTCGACGAGCAGGTGAAGTCCCTCGAGGAGAGCCTGGAGGTCCGCAAGGCCGTGGACCGGGCCAAGGGCATCCTGATGGACGAGCTCGGCTGGAAGGAGAACGAGTCGTTCTCGTGGATCCAGAAGACGGCCATGAGAGAACGGGTCAAGATGCTCGAGATCGCCGAGCGGGTGATCCAGCAGGGCCTGCGACCCGACGCCACCGAAACCCAGTAACCGATCCCGGGGGGGAAATGACCGACAGCATCCAAGCCCAGCAGCAGTGGAACCTGGCCGAAATCTGGGAGGCCATCGCCCGGGTCGCCCCTGACCGGGCGGCCCAGATCTGCGGTGGGCGCCGCTACAGCTGGGCCGAGTTCGACGCCCGGGCCGGCGCCCTGGCCGCCGACATGCACCGGGCCGGGCTGTCCCACCAGGGCAAGGTGGCGGCGTACCTGCAGAACTGCCCGGAGTACCTGGAGACGTACTTCGCGGCGTTCAAGGTGGCGGCCGCCCCGGTCAACGTCAACTACCGCTACGGCGCCGGCGAGCTCACCTACCTGCTCGACAACGCCGACGCCGAGGCGGTGGTGTTCCACGCCCGCTTCGCCCCGGTGCTGGAGCAGATCCGCGATCGCCTCCCGCAGGTCCGGCGCTGGTACGTCGTGGCCGACGGGTCACCCGAGCCCGACTGGGCGGTTCCCTACGAGCAGGTCATCGCCTCGGCCGAGGCTGGTGCGCCGGCGGGGGAGGGGTGGCCGGAGCGCTCCGGGGACGACCTGCTGCTGCTCTACACCGGCGGTACCACCGGCATGCCCAAGGGGGTGATGTGGCGCCAGGACGACCTGGTCCGGGTGCTCGGAGGGGGCGGCAACCCGCTGCTCGGCCTGGCCCCGGCGTCGGGCCTCGCCGAACTGGCCGACCGGGTGGCCGAGGGAGTCGGGGCGGTCACGTGCCTGCCGGCGTGCCCGCTCATGCACGGGACCGGGCAGTTCAGCGCCTTCATCGCCATGATGCTCGGCGGTTGCATCGACACCATCCCCGACGCCCGCTTCGACGCCGACGGTCTGTGGCAAACGGTGGAACGCGACGATGTCAACACCATCGCCATCGTCGGCGACGCCTTCGCCCGCCCCCTGCTGGCCGCCCTCGACGCCTCGCCGGGCCGCTACGACCTGTCCAGCGTCTTGGTCATCAACTCCTCCGGGGTGATGTGGAGCCAGGAGGTCAAGGACGGGCTTCTCAAGCACATGCCCAACGTGATGCTGTTCGACTCCCTCGGGTCCTCCGAGGCGGTGGGCATGGGAGCCAGCCTGGCCGGCGCCGGGGCGTCCGCGTCGACGGCGGCGTTCTCCCTGGGCTCCGGCGCCCGGGTGGTCGGCCCCGACGACCGGGACGTGGCGCCCGGATCGGGCGAGGTGGGGATGATCGCCCTGCCCGGCTTCATCCCGGTGGGCTACTACAAGGACCCGGAGAAGACGGCCCGGACCTTCCGCACCATCGACGGGGTCCGCTACACCATCCCCGGTGACTGCGCCACGGTGGACGCCGAAGGGGGGATCCACCTGCTGGGGCGGGGATCGGTTGTCATCAACACCGGCGGGGAGAAGGTGTACCCCGAGGAGGTGGAGGAGGTCATCAAGCGGATCCCGGGGGTGGCCGACGCGGTCTGCGTGGGGGTCCCCGACGAGCGCTTCGGCGAGCGGGTGTGCGCCCTGGTGGAGCTGCAGCCGGAGGCCGCCGTGGGGGCCGAGGACGTGGTCGAGGCGGTGCGCTCGGACCTGGCCGGCTACAAGGTGCCCCGGGCCGTGCACTTCATCGGATCGATCGGCCGCAGCCCGGCCGGCAAGGTGGACTATCCGGGCCTGAAGCGCCGGGTCGTGGAGCTGGCCGCTTCGTAGCCCGCCGGCCGGGATGCGCTAGGCGCCGGGAGGCGGCCGCCGCCGGGGGTCGAGCAGCGGCCACTCCGGCGCCGGCCGGCCCACCCCCGCCGACCCGCCGCCGGGCCCGCCGGCCCGCCGGCGCCACGCCAGGCCCGACAGGGCCTCCAGCACCACCCGGTTGGCCAGGTAGGCGGTCACCTCGGCGTTGTCGTAGGGAGGTGACACCTCCACCACGTCCATGCCGGCGAGCGGCACCTCCATGGCGATGCGCCGGACCGCGTCGAGCAGCTGGCGGGGGGTGAGGCCGCCCGGCTCGGGGGTGCCCGTGCCCGGTGCCGAGCCGGGGTCGACCACGTCCACGTCCACCGACAGGAACACCGCGTCGCAGTCGTCGACCGCCAGGGCCATGGCCTCGGTCAGGCAGGCGTCGAGGCCCCGCCGGCCCAGCTCGGTCATCTCGTAGCTGCGCATCCCCTGCCCGGCCATCCAGGCCAGGGTGGCCGGCTCCGGCCAGTACCCCCGCAGCCCGACCTGGATGAAACGGTCGCCCCGGGCCGCTCCCGACTCGATCAGGCGGCGCATCGGCGTGCCGTGGCCCACCAGGGACCCGAACTGGGTGTCGCCGGTGTCGGCGTGGGCGTCGAAGTGGATGACCGACACCCGGCCCCAGCCGACGTGGCGGGCCACCCCCGTCACGTCCGGCCAGGCGATGGTGTGGTCGCCCCCCAGCACCACCGGCACGGCCCCCGAGGCCGCAACCAGGGCGACCGCGTCCTCCAGCCGCTTCATGGACGCCTCGATCTCACCGCCGGGCATCAGGATGTCGCCCACGTCCACCACCGGCAGCTCCACCAGGGGGTCGACCCCCAGCGCCAGGTGGGGCCGGCTGCCGTCGTGGGGCAGGTAGTCGGTCAGCCGGATGGCCTGCGGGCCGAAACGGGCCCCGGGCCGGTGCGAAGTGCCCCCGTCGTAGGGGGCCCCGACGATGACGGCGCCGGCCCCGGCGTAGGAGGCCGGGTCGGCCAGGTCGGCGGCCGGGACCCCGACGAAGGTGGCGTCGGGGCCGTACATGTTGCCCATCCGGGCGCCGTGCTCGTCGGGCATGCCCGGCCCGCCTAGGCCGCCGTGACGAACAGCTGCGATGCGATGGCCGGCCCCAGGGCGATGCTCCGGGCGCCCAGATCCAGGATCAGCGTGCCGTCCGGGGCCCGGGAGGCGACCGTCGCCTCGGTGCCGGGCACGAACCCGTGCATGGACAGGTAGGTGAGCGACTCCTGGTCCAGCTCCACCATCTCGGTGACCCGCTGGAGCCGGACGTGGTCCCCCTGGCGGCTCTCGGCCAGCACCGTGGCGGAGGGGTCGGGGGCGGCGCCGGTGCCGGGGATGGGGTTGCCGTGCGGGCAGGTGGTGGGATGCCCGAGGACCTCGACCAGGCGGGCCTCCACCTCGTCGGAGATGACGTGCTCCCACCGGCCGGCCTCCACGTGGGCCTTCTCCCACGGCAGGCCGATGATGTCGGTGAGCAGGCGCTCGGCCAGCCGGTGCTTGCGCACCACGCTCTCGGCCACCGACCGCCCCCGCTCGGTCAGCTGCAGCGACCGGCCCTGGCCGTCCAGGTAGCCCTCCTCGCGCAGCCGCCGGATCATCTCCGACACCGCCGGGGCCGAGTGGCCCAGGCGCTCGGCCAGGCGGGCCTGGATGACCACCATCCCTTCCTCGCCCAGTTCGTGGATGGCCTCCAGGTACTCCTCGAGAGGCGGGTGGAAACCCTCCGGCATGGTGTCGAGATTACCGCCGGGTCATTCCCCGGCGGGCGGGCCCGGCCGTCCCCGCACCGGCGTACCATCGACCCAATGGCCCGCCTGATGCTCATCGACGGCAACTCGCTCCTGTACCGGGCGTTCTTCGCCCTGCCCACCGACATGGCCACCGCCTCGGGACAGGTGACCAACGCCGTGTACGGCTTCACGTCGATGCTCATCAACCTGATCAAGGACCACCACCCGGATCAGCTGGTGGCCACCTTCGACCGGCCGGAGCCCACGTTCCGCCACGAGAAGGTCGAGGCCTACAAGGCCGGGAGGGCCGAGACCCCCGACATCCTGCGCCAACAGATGGGCCTGGCCCGCCAGCTGATCGAGATCCTGCACGTGCCGCTCGTCGACTGGCCCGGCTTCGAGGCCGACGACGTGATCGCCACCCTGGCCACCCAGGCCGCCGAGCGGGGCGACGAGGTGATCGTCGTCACCGGGGACCGCGACACCTACCAGCTGGTCCAGGATCCCTCCGTCAAGGTCCTGTACAACAAGCGGGGGGTCTCCGACTACGTCCTCTACGACGAGGCCGGCATCGAGGCCCGCACCGGGGTGAAGCCGACCTCGTACCCGCAGTACGCAGCCCTGCGGGGCGACCCGTCGGACAACCTGGCGGGCGTGCCCGGGGTGGGGGAGAAGACCGCGGCCCGGCTCATCAACACCTACGGCGACCTCGACGGGATCTACGCCCATCTCGACGAGCTCACCCCCAAGCTGCGCCAGAGCCTGGCCGACAGCGAGGCGCAGGTCCGGGCCAACGCCGCGGTGACCCCGCTGGTGCGCGACGTGCCGGT
>JAKAXN010000014.1 GCA_021816565.1 Actinomycetes bacterium | reverse complement strand
GACAGGCTCGGAGCCAGGACGAAGCTCCAGTGGCCCGGGCCGACCCTCTCCAGGCCCAGCCACTCCAGGTCCGATCCGTCGGTCACACTCTGCTCCTCGGCGTTGGGGGACACGAGAGCCTACCGGGGTTGGCATAGCCGTCCCGGCGTCGTATGGTCGACCGTGCCCTTCAGCCGGAACGTCCCCGAAACCCAGATCATCTCCGAGGGCTCCCGCCTGGAGGACGCTCTGTCGCCGTGGCTGCGCCGCTGCGTCGCCCCCGAGGGTGGCGACGCCCGGCCGGTCGCGGTGGTCGACCCGCTCACCGTCGATGCCGGCGTCCTTGACGCTCTCCTCTCCGACGCCTCCGCCGGGTCCGTGGCGCTGGTGGTGACCGCCGGAGGGCCCTCCGGCCGGATTCCGGCAGCCGTGCTCGAGGCCGCCGGGGTTCGCGCCGGGGAGCCTCTGCCCGCCCACCCGGTCCGCCTGGAGGCCGCCCCCGGGTACGCGGCCGTCACGGTGCGGCTGGAAGGCCGAGACGAGCCCTTCGCCCCGGTGGTACCCCTCCTGCCCGAGGACGGCTCGGTGTCGGTGGTGCTCACCGCCCCGGTCGGACTGGACCGGGTGCCGGTCGCCACCTGGAGGCAGGAGACCAACGTCCTCCTGCTCGGCCTGGACGCGGAAGCGCTGATCGCCGGGCCCGACGACGGGGGCCTGAGGTTGCTGCACCGTATCCTCCTGCTGGCCGGTCACGGCCGGATCCCGGAGGCGTCGCTGCCGGCCGTGGGGCTGCTCGGCTTCGGTGCCATCGGCGCGGAGCACGTGGCCGGGTTCGTCGGGGCCGGCTTCGAGGTGGCTGCGGTCTGCGACCGCTCCGACGCCCGGCTGGCGGCGGCCGCCGGGTCGCTCCCGGGGGTGCGGACCTACGTGAAGGCCGATGAGCTCCTGGGCGACGGGGCCGTCGGCCTGGTGGCCATCTCCACCCCTCCCGACAGCCACGCCGCCTGGGCCACCGCGGCCCTCGAGGCCGGCCGCCACGCCGTGGTGGAGAAGCCCCTCGCCCTCTCGGCCCGGGAGGCGGACGGGATGCTCGACGCGGCGGCGGCTGCAGGCCTGACGCTGGCGGTCTACCAGAACCGCCGCTTCGACCCGGACTTCCTGGCGCTGCGCCGGCTGGTGCTGGACGGCCGCCTGGGGCGGGTGTTCCACGTGGAGGCCTTCGTCGGGGGATTCGAGCACCCGTGCAACTACTGGCACTCCGACGCGGCGGTATCGGGCGGCACCGCCTTCGACTGGGGCTCCCACTATCTGGACCAGATCCTGGCGCTGGTGCCGGCCCCGGTGGCGTGGGTGCGGGGGTCGGCGCACAAGCTGCGATGGCACGACGTGACCAACGCCGACCAGTTCGGTATCGAGATCCGCTTCGAGGACGGCACCGAGGCCGGCTTCATCCACTCCGACCTGGCCGCCGCCCTCAAACCGAAGTGGTACGTGCTGGGCACCGAGGGGGCCGCGGTCGGCGAGTGGCGCCGGGAGCGGGTGGTCGGGCGCACCGACATCGGCCTGCTCGCCGAGGACCGGCTGGCCCCGGCCGACTCCCCGGCGACGGTCTGGCTGCACCATCCCGATGGTTCCCGCACCGAGGTCGCCGCCCCGGCCGGCCCGGCCGGCCGCTACCACCGGGAGCTGGCCGACCGGCTGGCCTTCGGTGAGCCGCTGACCGCCGACCCCGACCAGTCCCGGGACGTGGTGGCCGTGCTGGAGGCGGCGGTCGTCTCGGCCGAGAGCGGCGGCCGGGCCCAGTTCCCGGCGTTGCGGGGGCGATGAGCAGCCCCGTCGGCTGGGGAATCCTCGGCGCCGGGCGGATCTCCACGGTGGCGGTGGGGCCGGCCCTCGCGGCGTCCCGCCGGTGCCGGGTGGTGGCGGTGGGAGCCCGGGAGGTGGCGCGGGCCGCAACCCTGGCCGCCACCCTGGACGGGCTGGCCGCCGGCGGGCCTCCGGTGGAGCAGTCGGCCCGGGCCTACGGGTCCTACGAACAGGTCGTGGCCGACCCCGAGGTCGAGGTCGTCTACATAGCCCTGCCCAACGATGCCCACGTCCCATGGGTCATCGAGGCGTTGAGGGCCGGCAAGCACGTGCTGTGCGAGAAGCCGCTGGGCCTCGACGCGGCCGAGGTGATCTCGGCGTTCGACGCCGCCGAATCCGCCGGGCGGCTGCTCGTGGAAGCGGCCTGGAACCGGTGGCACCCGCGGACCGGGGCGGCGGAGCGGCTGGTGGCGGAGGGGGCCATAGGGCAGGTGCTGTCGGTTGATGCCGGCTTCGTCTTCTCCGGGGTCCCGGCCGGCGACTACCGGATGCAGCCGGCTCGCGGGGGAGGAGCTCTCTACGACGTCGGGTGTTACGCCCTCTCGGCCGTCGGCTGGGCCACCGGGTGGGCCCCGGTGTCGGAGGCCGGGGCCGAGGTCCGCCGGCATCCCGAGGGGGTGGACCTGGCCACCACCGGGCGCCTCCGGGCCGGCGGGACCGCGGCCACGGTCCGGGCCGGGATAGACGAACCGGCTGGACAGTGGCTGGAGATCGTGGGCACCGAGGGGGTCATCCGCTTCGGAGGGGCGGCGTTCAGCGCGTGGACCGACGCCCCGGCGGAGCTGGAGGTCAGCCGCGGTGACGGCCGGGCCGAGAGCCGGTCGTTCCCGGCCTGCGACCCCTACCGGCTCATGGTCGACGCCGTGGCCGAGCGGGTCCGCGGCGGTTCGGGCTGGGTGGTTCCCCGCCGGGAGAGCGAGTGGGTGGCCCGGGCCATCGACGCCCTGCGCAACGCCGGGGCCGGTCCGGGGTAGTCCACCGGGGTGGAGGAATACGACATCGTGGTGCTCGGCGGCGGGTCCGGCGGGGAGTGGATATGGCAGGAGGTCCCCGACCGGCGTATCGCCGTGGTGGAGGCCGCCCGGGTGGGCGGGGAGTGCCCGTTCGTGGCGTGCGTGCCGTCCAAGGCCCTGCTGCGCGCCGCCCACGTCCGCAACCTGGTGGCCCGGGCCCACACGCTGGGCGCGGCCGCCGGCCGGTTGGAGCTCGGGGACCCGGCCGCCGCCTGGCCCGGGGCGGTCGCTCGGCGCGACGAGGTTTCCGAAGGTCGCGACGACTCGGAGAACGCCGGGCAGCTGCGCGCCTCGGGAGCGGTGCTGCTGCGGGGCCGGGGCCGGGTGACCGGACCCGGCCGGCTGGCGGTGACCACCGACTCCGGGGAGGAGACCGAGATCGCTTGGCGCAACCTGGTGATAGCCACCGGCTCTCGTCCGGTGGTGCCGCCCATCGACGGGCTGGACCTGGTTCCGACCTGGACCAGTGACCAGGCCCTCAGCACCGGGGAGCGGCCCGGCCGGCTGGCGGTGCTCGGCGGGGGGCCGGTGGGCTGCGAGCTGGCCCAGGCCTACGCCGGCTTCGGGGTGGCGGTGACGCTGATCGAGAGCGCCGACCGGCTGATATCCCGGGAGGAGCCGGCCCTGTCGAAGCTGATAGGGGAGGCCCTGGGCGAAGACGGTGTCGAGGTTCGCACCGGCACCCGCCTGGATCGGTGCCGCCCCACCCCTGACGGCGCGGTGCTGGAACTGGCAGACGGGTCGTCGATCGGGGTGGACCGGGTGCTGGTGGCCACCGGGCGCCGGCCCAACCTGGACGACATCGGCCTCGACTCGCTGGGCATCGAGGCTGGGGAGTCGGGTCTCGAGGTCGATGCCCGGTGCCGGGTCCCCGGCGCACCGGGGGTGTGGGCGGCTGGGGACGTCACCGGGGTCGCTCCTTTCACCCACACCGCGAACTACCAGTCGCGTGTGGTGGCGGCCAACCTGCGCGGTGAGGACTACGAGGCCGACTACCGGGCCATACCCCGGGCCGTCTACACCGACCCCACTCTGGCGGCCGTGGGGATGACCGAGGCCGCCGCCCGGGAGCAGGGCGTCGACGTGATGGTCGAGACGATGGATGTGGCAGGCACCGCCCGGGCGGCCACCGACGGGGTGCAGCGGGGCCGGCTGGTGCTCGTCGCCGACCGGTCCGCCGGGGTGCTGGTCGGGGCATCGGCCGTGGGGCCCGGAGCCGAGGAGTTCATCGGCGAGGCCGTACTCGCTGTCCGGGCCCGCATACCGCTCGCCGTCCTGGCCGATGTGGTCCACCCGTTTCCGTCGCTGGCCGAGTCCTACGAGCCCCCGCTGCGGCGCCTGGCCGCCGCCTTCCGCCGCGGGCCGCGCTAGCTAGCGTGACGGCGGTGATCGACGACGGCGACGAGGCCCTGCAGACCCACCTGGCAGCGTGGCTGGGGGCCTGGCCGCCGCCCGGTCACGGCCTGACGGTGGTGGCCTCTCCCCGGCGCGACCTTCCCGGGTGGGACGGGCAGATCCGGCCGATGATCGGCGTGGTCACCCCCGCCGGCGGGGTGCTCTCGGTGCCGCCGGCCCACGCCGAAGCTGCGGCGCGCGCCGTTTCCGACGGTCCATCTCCGGGCGTGGACGATTTCGGCGGCGAACTGGCCGCTGCCCTCGGCAACCCGGGCGGGCGGGTCGTGGAGGGTGTGTTCCGCTGGACCGTCCGGCCCACTGAGATGCCCGACGCCGGGGAGTGGCGGCCGGTCGACGACCCGGTGGTGCCGGCGTGGCTCGAGCCGTTCGGCGGGGAGGTGCTGGTGGCCCTGGAGGACGGCCGCTACATCGCCGGCGTCGGCCTCAAGCGCCACGACCCGACCGGCCAGGAGGTGGCGGTGGTGACCGAACCGCAGGCCCGGGGCCGGGGCCTGGCCCGCCGGCTGGTCAGCCAGGCCGCCCGCCGGGTGGTGTCGGGCGGGGCCGTCGTCACCTACCTCCACGCCCCGTCCAACACCGCCTCGGCCCGGGTGGCCGAGGCCTGCGGGTTCCCCGACCGGGGATGGAAGGTCCTGTTCCTGTCACCGGGCTGATCCCCGGCCCGCCATACTCTTCGCATGGCCGAGCGCAACGTACTGGGCGGGGTTCTGGAGCCGTGCGGCGTCGAACCGCTGACCGGCTTCTACCGGGACGGGTGCTGCAACACCGGACCGGAGGACCTGGGCAGCCACACCATCTGCGCCGTGGTCACCGCCGAGTTCCTGGAGCACCAGCGGTCCATCGGCAACGACCTGGTGACCCCCATGCCCCAGTACCGCTTCCCCGGTCTGGTGCCCGGGGACCGGTGGTGCGTGACCGCCGTCAACTGGCTGCGGGCCCACCTGGACGGGGCGGCCGCGTTCGTGGTGCTCAACTCCACCCACGAGCGGGCCCTCGAGGTGGTCCCCCTGGAGGCCCTGCGCCAGCACGCCGTGGACGTGCCGGCCGACCCCAGCGAGCTGGCCGACTGACCGCGCCGGCCGGGTCAGACCGCCGGGTCGCCGCCGTCCACCCGGGGTGCCGCCGCGAGGGACGCACCCGCCGCGGTGACCGCAGCGGCGAGCACGGCCCAGCGGCCCAGGCGTGGCAGCTCCCCGAAGCTGGCCGCGGTGAACAGGGCGTCCCCCGCGTCAGCCAGCGCCCCGGCCTCGACCCACCCGCGGAGAGGGGCGCCCCGGCGCCCGGCCAGGAGCGCCCCGATCCCCAGGGCGGCGTCGCGGACCCCCATGGCCTGGCCGACGAGCAGGGTGGCGCGGT
Source organism: Actinomycetes bacterium (assembly GCA_021816565.1). The sequence continues at coordinate 20,880 of JAKAXN010000014.1, read as the reverse complement.
CGCGCCGGCCGGGGCCGATCCAGGTTCGCAGCGGCAGTCCGGGGGCGACCGAGGCGACCACCCCCAGGCCCACCCGCCCGGCGGCGATCAGCTGGACGATCTGGCGGGCACGGGTCCGGGTCAGAGCCATGCCTCCATATTTGCCCCATCCCGGCGGTTGTGCGTCCCCCGGGGGCCCCGGTGTACGGGCCGGGGGAGGGGGTAGAAGCTGCAGGGCGGCCCCGCCCAGTGAGGAGCCAGCACTTTGACGCAGCGGCGCAGCGACAAGAACAACCCCCGGATCGACGGCGAGCTCGACCACGACAATGCCGCGGCGACCCACGAAGCCCCGGTGCCCGGTCGGGCCCGGGAGGACCTCCGCCAGGAGGACCCCGGCGAGATCTACGCCGCCGACGCAGCCCTCGAGCCGGGTGTGCCTCCGGGCATGACCCCCGACGACGTCCGGATCCGCTCGGAGCTGGCCCGCTCCCTCCGCCCCGGCGCCTTCCCGGCCGACCGGGACCGCCTCGTCGAGGTCGCCGCTGGGGAGGGCGCGTCGCAGGGCCTGCTGGCCGTGCTGCGCCAGCTTCCCGGGGGGCAGCGCTACACGGTGCTCGAAGAGGTGGCCGAGGCCATCGGAGAGCACGGCGAGGATTCGTCCCGCCGCTTCTGATCCGGCCCCGCCCCGGTTGGGTATCAAGGCACAAGCGGCGGTCAGCCGCACCGCACCCGGGGTTCTGGAGGATCTGAATGGCATCGCACGTCCCGACCGTCAAGCTCAACAACGGAGTGGAGATCCCGCAGCTGGGCTTCGGGGTGTTCCAGGTGCCCCCGGAGGAGACGGTCGAGGCGGTCACCGCCGCTCTGGACATCGGCTACCGCCACATAGACACCGCCGAGATGTACCGCAACGAGAAGCAGGTCGGCGAAGCCATCGCCCGGTCGGGTATCAGCCGGGACGACATCTTCGTCACCAGCAAGCTCAACAACAACAACCTCACCTTCGACGACGCGCTGCGGTCCTTCGACCGGACCCTGGCCGACCTCGACTCAGGGCACGTCGATCTGTTCCTGATCCACTGGCCCCTGCCGACGGTCAGGGACTTCATGGATGTGTGGCGGGCCCTCGAGAGGGTGCACCAGGAGGGCCGGGCCCGGGCCATCGGGGTGTCCAACTTCCAGACCGCCCACCTGGAGCGCCTGCTGTCGGAGGGCTCCACCCCGCCGGCGGTCAACCAGATCGAGGCCCACCCGTACCTGACCCAGGAAGCACTGCGGGCCTTCGGTGAATCCCACGGCATCGCCACCGAGGCCTGGTCGCCGATCGCCCGGGGCCGGGTGCTCGATGACCCGACCGTCATCGAGGTGGCCGAGCGGGTGGGCCGGACGCCGGCGCAGGTGGTGTTGCGCTGGCACGTCCAGCTGGGCAGCATCGTGTTCCCCAAGTCCGTGCACCGGGACCGGATGCGGGAGAACTTCGAGCTGTTCGACTTCGCCCTGAGCGACGCAGACGTGGCCGAGATCTCCGCCCTGGACCGGGGCGAACGCATCGGGCCCGATCCCGACGTGTTCGACTACGTGCCGGACTGACCCGGCCCCGCTCGGGCCCGGCGCTCCGCCATGCAGTTGAGCAGGCGGTGCTGTCCCTGCTGGCCGGCGCCGAATCGGCCGCCGCCTGAGCCGAGCTGCCCCACCAGTCCGTGATTACGTGGGTCTAACGGCTGTTACACTCAGCCCATGATGAACATCAAGAGCGAGCTGTGACAGCGGCCGCGCTGTTCGCCGCCGTGTTCCTGGCCTGCGCGGTGGAGGCGGTGGAGGCGACCACGATCGTCCTGGCCGCCGGCACGGCGCGCGACTGGGGGTCGGCCCTCAAGGGGGTGGCCGCCGGTCTGGTCATCCTGGCGGTGGTGATAGCGGCGCTGGGACCGGCCCTCACGGCGGTGCCGTTGCGCGGTCTCCGGCTGGTGGTGGGCGGGCTGCTGCTGGTGTTCGGCCTGCAGTGGCTGCGCAAGGCGGTCCTGCGGGCCAGCGGCCACAAGGCCCTCCACGACGAGGACCGGATCTTCCGCGACCAACTGGAGGCAGCCGGCCGGGCGTCGGCCCGCTCGGTGGCCTCGGTGCGGGACTGGTACGCCTTCACCTTGTCGTTCAAGGGTGTGGTGCTCGAGGGCCTGGAGGTGGCGTTCATCGCGTTGACCTTCGGGAGCAACCAGCACGACATCCCCCTGGCGGCCATCGCCGCGGCCACCGCGGTGATGGCGGTTACCGCTGCCGGGTTCGCCGTGCGGGCCCCTCTGGCCCGGGTGCCGGAGAACAGCATGAAGTTCGCCGTCGGCGTCATGCTGACCTCGTTCGGGACGTTCTGGGGGGCTGAGGGGGCCGGGGCCCGCTGGCCGGGCAACGACGCTGCGTTGCTGGTGCTGGTGCCGGCGTTCGCGCTGCTCGGTCTGGGGCTCAGCGCCCTCCTGAGGCCGTCCGCGGCGCGCCGGGCCGCGCCCGGCGGTCTGGCCGGAGCGCCCCGGTGATGGCCCGGCTGAAGGCCTTCGCCGCATTCTGGTACGACTTCGTGGTCGGCGACGACTGGCGGGTCGCCCTGGGCGTCGTGGTGGCTCTGGCCGCGACCTACGGGGTCGGCCGGGCCGGCGTCCCGGCGTGGTGGATCGTGCCGGCTGCGGTGGCCGTGCTGCTGCCGGTCAGTCTGCTGCGGGCCACCCGGGGCGGCTAGGCAGCCAGGCGGGTCCGCCGGCCGGGACGGCCTGTGGACCCGGTGGACCCGGCGGAACCGGCGGGGTCAGTGGGCGTCGGACTCCTCCTCGTAGACCCGGGCCGCGTACCCCTCCAGGGCGGCGGCGCACTCCTCGAGGGCGGCCTCGGCCTGGGCCCGCCCGGGGGCGCCGAACGCGTCCCGGTCGCGCACCTTGGCGAACCAGTTCTGGAGCTTGACCAGGTCCACCTCGTTCTCCTCCAACTCGGCGAAGGTGAAGTGCCGGGCCACGTGCTCCTTCTCCACCTGGGCCAGGAAGTCCCGGCAGCGGTCCACGATCTCGTCGTACTCGTCGTCGCGCGCCGCCTGGAACGCCGAGAGCACCTCGGCCTCACCCACCAGCGCCTCGCTCCTCATCAGCACCGCCGAGCCACCCATCTCGATGATCTCGTGGCGCAGCTTGCGCAGAGCCCGCTCCGCCCCGGGACCGGCCGGCAGGGCGGTGACCGAGTTCTGGAGGTACACCGCCCCGAGGGTGCGCAGCCGGCGCCACACGGTGGCCCGCAGACGCGTCGGCTCCGACGGCACCCGGTAGACCAGCACCAGCCATTCCCGTCTGGACGTCTCCTCCGCAGCCACCGACCCAGTCTGCCCGGCTCCCGGCCGGGGCGCCTACGCCGGTCGGGAGCGCCTCTCGACCAGTCTGGTGATCTCCCGGGCCGGAACCGGCCGGGAGTAGAAGTAGCCCTGGGCGCCGTAGCAGCCGGCCTCCGCCAGGATCCCGGCCTGCTCGTCCGACTCCACCCCCTCGGCCACCGGGACCACCCCGAGGGCCTCCGACAGCTGGATGACGGCCTTCATGATCGACAGCCCACGCTGGTCGGAGCGGTGCAGGCCGTCGACGAAAGCCCGGTCGATCTTGATGAGATCTATCGGGAACCGCCGCAGGTATGCCAGGGAGGAGTAGCCGGTACCGAAGTCGTCGATGGCGATCGACAGGCCCAGCAGCTTCAGCCCGAGCAGGGCCTCGAGGTACATCCCCGGCTCGCCCATGAGGACGCTCTCGGTGATCTCGACGCACAGGCTGGCCGGGTCCATCCCGGTCTGGTCCAGGGTCCGGACCACGGCGTCGATCAGTTCCGGGCGGGCCAGCTGCACGGCCGAGACGTTGACGCACACCTTCAGAGGGGGCCGCCCCGGCGAGTCACCCGCCAGGCGCATCCACTCCGTCGCCGTGCGGCACGCCTCTCCCAGGATCCACTCCCCGATCGGGACGATCAGCTGGGTCTCCTCGGCCACCGGGATCCACTTCGCCGGGGCCAGCTGCCCCCGGGTCGGGTTGTCCCACCGCACCAGTGCCTCCACCCCGATCAACTCCCCGTCGGACACCCGGAACTGCGGCTGGTACACCAGGCTGAGCTCCCCGCCCTCGACCGCCCGGCGCAGCTCGTTGGCGAGGGAGAGCTTGAGGCTGGCCCGCTCGTGGAGCGCCCGGTCGAAGAGGTTGTACCGACCCCGGCCATCCTCCTTGGCCCGGTACATGGCCGTGTCGGCGTCGCGTATCAGGTGGTCCGGCCGGGCCTCGGGCGAATCGGCGATGGCGATGCCGATGCTGCCGGTGACGACCGTGGCCGTCTCGCCGTCGAGGAACATGGGCTCGGCCAGGGCGGCGAGCACCCGGTCGGCGATGGCCGCGCCGTCCTCGGCGTTGTCGAGACCGTCGCAGAGGATGACGAACTCGTCACCGCCGAAGCGGGCCGCGGTGTCGGTGGGCCCGAGCAGGTCCGCCAGCCGGCGCCCCACGATCCGCAGGACCCGGTCGCCCACGTCGTGGCCCAGGCTGTCGTTGATCAGCTTGAAGTCGTCGAGGTCCAGCAGCAGCACGGCCAACTGCTCCCGGCCGGGCCGCAGACCGGGAACCGCCTGCGCCAGACGGTCCATCAACAGGCTGCGGTTGGGCAGGTCGGTGAGGGGGTCGTGCATGGCCTGGTAGGCCAGCTGGTCCCGGGTCCGTTCCCGCTCGACGACGCGGCCCAGCTGCACGGCCGCGTGGGCGGCGGCTTCTGTAAGGTGACGGTCCGGGTGCCGGGGGTCGGGACTCAACATCTCGATGGCTGCCACCGCGGACCCGCCGATGGTCACCGGGAAGGCGAAGCCGCTGAGGGACCCCCGGGGCCGTCCGGCCACCGGCAGGTCGCCGTCCCACACCGCCTCACCGGAGGCCACGGCGCGCTGGATCAGATCCCAGCTGCCGGCGGCCGGGCCGGCAGCCTGCAGCGCCGCGAAGCGGGGCCGGTCCTGCAGGTACCACACGTGACGGTCGATCCCCCCGCCCGGTCCCATGATCACCGCATGGCCCACCGGCCAGCCCAGCTGCCCGCAGATCTCCCGCATGCACCGGTAGAGGGCGTCGGTCAGGTCGCTGCCGTCGCCGGCGGCCGCCGTGACCCGGTGCAGGAGGTCCAGCAGGACGGCCTGGCGCCGGAGGGACTCGGTGGCCTCCCGGCGCTCGGTGACGTCCTGGCCCACGCCGTGGACTCGCACCGGCCGCCCGGCGCTGTCGGTCTCCACGGTGGCCAGCTCGCTCACCCAGGTGGTCGACCCGTCCGGGTGGCCCACCCGGTACTCCAGCTCGAGCGGCCGCCCGCCGCCGAGGGTCTGGTCGAGCGCGGCCCGCACCCGGCTGCGGTCCTCCTCGTGGACCGCTGCGACCCGGCTGGCCGCGCTCCCGTCGTAGCAGCGCGGGTCGAGACCAGAGATCCGGCACATCTCGTCGGTCATCTCGATGAGCCCGGTGGCCCGGTCCCACGACCACATGCCCACGTGGGCCTTCTCGAGGGCGGCGCCCATCCGGAGGCGGCCGTCGTGGACGGGGGCCGCCCCGGCCCCGGCCCGTCTTCCGGCCACCACCGATTCGAACCGGCCGGTCACCGCATTCCCGCTCAGATCGGCCAGCAGCGGGCCGTCCGACGGGCGGTATGGGAGCACCGGCCCCGCCAGGCCGGCTGCGCTGACAGCCCCATCCGGTTGTTTCACTCGTACACCTTTCGTTCCCCTGCTGGCCGGCCCCGGCGGGCGGTTGCCCGGACCGCGTGAAGGGAATTCTGGTCATCGGCGTACTTTTTCTCTATGGCCCATTCGGGCCATTTTGTGGGGGGTGGGCTGACCGGCCCTCAGATGATTGCGGGGGTGGCCCGCAGGCCCTCCGTCCAGGCCGCCACCTCGGCGCATGACACCCGGTGGTCCGGCACCGCGTGGCCGTCGACCACGCTCACCACCTCCACCCACCCGGTCCGGCTGTGCAGGACGGCGTCGGTGACCGCAGCCCGCCCGGTGCTCACCAGCTCGGCGGCCCGCTCGCTGGCCGGGGCGCACACCCACGAGCGGTTCCCCTCGTCGCCGGGACCCTCCACGATCAGCCAGTGGCCGCCGTCGGAATCCGTGGCCCGGTACGCCACCGGGCCCTCCTGGGACGGGCCGAGGGCCGCCTCGACGTTCAACTCCAGATCGAAGCCGCAGAACCTGAGCATCGGAAACAACAACCCCTGACGGGGGGACCCGAGCGGGTATTTCGGGTAGGGCGACGCTGCCCGACCCGGCCCGGAGACGACATATCCGCTCACCCCGGCCCCGACGATAGCAGCGGTATATACGGTCCGGATCCCAACGGTGAGCCAACTGTTCCCCTGCAAAGTCCCCGAATCGGACCACTCCATCCGCGGGCCGCCCCCCGCCCTCCACTGGGCTTCAGGCGGCCGGCAGGCGGTCCGGCGCGGGGCCCAGCACCCGGTCCAGGTAGGCGTTGGAGAAGACGCCGGCGGGGTCCGTCCCATTGCGCAGGCGCACGAACTCGTCGAAGCGGGGGTAGCGGGTGCGCAGCAACTCCGCGTCCAGATCGTGAAGCTTTCCCCAGTGGGGACGGGCCCCGTAGCTGTCGAGGACCCGGGCCACCAGCTTGAAGTACGCCCGGTGGTCCACCGCGGCGGGGACGTGGAAGGCCAGGTAGGCGCTGTCGCGGCCGGACGCGGTCGACAGAGCGATGTCGTCCGCCGCCGCCACCCGCAACTCCACCGGGAACGCGATGGACATGCCCGACGACTCCACCGCGCCCACCACCTCCCGTATGGCCGAAACCGCGCTCTCCCGGGGCACGGCCAGCTCCATTTCCCGGAATCTGACCCGCCTGGGGGAGGTGAATACCTTGAAAGACAGGTCCGTGAAACTCCGGGACCCCAGGGCCCGGGCGGCTACTGCATTGGCCTTCGGGATCACCGACGCCTTTCTTTTTCCCAACTCCACCACCCAGCCGAACACCCGGTTGGAGAGGAACTCGTCGTCGAGCCACTCCTTCCACGCCGGGAGCCGGTCCAGGCCCTCGGCCAGCGGGAGGCGGGTGTTGCGCTTGGTCAGCGTCCGCCCGGTGTGGGGGAACCAGTACGCCTCGAAGTGGTCGGCCGACCCGGTCAGCTCGTCGAAGCGTTCGAGCAGCTCGTCGAGCGGCATGGGGCCCTCCTCCGCCCGCAGCGCGAACAGCGGGACGCAGCGCAGCGTCACCCGGGTGATGACCCCGAGGGCGCCCAGGCCGACCCGGGCCGCCGACCACAGATCGGGCTGCTCGGACGGGGAGCAGGTCACCACCGAGCCGTCGGCGGTCACCATCTCCAGCCCGGCGACGGTCGTGGCCAGGCCGCCGTAGCGGGCCCCGGTGCCGTGGGTGCCGGTGGAGATGGCCCCGGCCAGGGTCTGGGCGTCGATGTCACCCAGGTTGGGCATGGCCAGGCCCACCCCGGCCAGCAGGTCGTTGAGCCGGCGCAGGGTGGTCCCGGCTCCGACCGTGACCAGGCCGCCGGCCCGGTCCAGGCGGTCCAGACCCTGCAGGGCCGACAGGTCCACCAGGACGTCCTCGGGGCGGGCGATGCCGGAGAAGGAGTGCCCGGAGCCCACCGCCTTCACCCGCGACCCGGCCGCCACCGCCTTGCGCACCACCGCGGCGACCTCCTCGGTGTCGCCGGGTCTCTCCAGCGTCACCCCGGTCACGGTCTGGTTGCCGGCCCAGTTCCCCCATGTACCCATCGGACGGAACCGTACCGCCCCGGCCCGGCCCGCACGGGCCGACCTGCGGCCTGCGGGGCCAATCGGCTCCATAGCCCGGCCAGTCGTGGAAAGATGCCACCCTGATCGTCAACAGAGGGTGTCGGACCCCGGGGAGGGCGCACATGCAGGGCCTGATGCAGGACGTACCGCTGTCGCTGGACATGATCTTCAACCGGGCCGAGCAGCTCTGGAAGACCAAGCGGATCGTCACCGCCACCCCGGCGGGGGTCGAGCGCACCACGTTCGGGGACTGGGCCGAGCGGACCCGGCGCCTCGGGGGCGTCCTCGACGACCTCGGGATCAGCGAGGACGGGCGGGTGGGGACCTTCGCCTGGAACACGGCCCGCCACCTGGAGCTGTACTTCGCCCCGCCGTGCACCGGCCGGGTGCTGCACACCCTCAACATCCGGCTGTTCGCCGAGCAGATCACCTACATCGCCAACCACGCCGAGGACGAGGTCATCTTCGTCGACCGCAGCCTGATGCCGCTGCTGTGGCCGCTCATCGACGAGTGCAAGACCGTCCGTCACGTGGTGGTCATGGACGACACCGCAGGCAGGGCCGACGTGGCCCCCCTGCCGGTGGACTCCCGCATCCTCGACTACGAGGAGCTGCTGGCCCGGGCCCGGCCCCACGCCTTCGGCGTGATCACCGACGAGAACCAGGCTGCGTCGATGTGTTACACGAGCGGGACCACCGGCGACCCCAAGGGGGTGGTCTACTCCCACCGGTCGGTGGTGCTGCACTCCAACGCCGCCCTCCTCTCCGACCTGCTCGGGGTGCAGGAGGCCGACTCGGTGCTGCCGGTCGTTCCCATGTTCCACGCCAACGCATGGGGCCTGTGCCAGGCGGCGGTGATGGCCGGCGCCGAGCTGGTCTTCCCGGGCGCGGACCTGTCGCCGGAGGCCATCGCCCGGCTGATCATCGACGAGGGCGTCACCATGGCCGCCGGGGTCCCCACCATCTGGATGGGGGCCCGCCCCCACCTGGCCGGCAAGCCCCACAAGCTGCGGCGGATCGTCTGCGGTGGCTCGGCCGTGCCCCGGGCCCTGTCCGAGGCCTACCGTCAGGACGTGGGACTGCCCATCCTGCAGGCGTGGGGCATGACCGAGACCAGCCCGCTGGCCACGGTGGCCACCATCCGCAGCGAGCGCGCCGGCGACTCCGACGAGGAACTGGCCGAGATCCGGGCCACCCAGGGCCTGCCCGCCCCCATGGTCGAGCTGCGCATCGCCGATCCCGAGAGCGGGGAGCGGCTCCCCTGGGACGGCGAGACCAGCGGGGAGGTGCAGGTGCGGGGCCCGTGGATCGCCCGCCGGTACTACAACGACCCCCGGGGCGACACCCAGTTCACCGCCGACGGCTGGCTGCGCACCGGGGACGTGGGCACCGTCACCCCCGACGGCTACGTCAGGCTGGTCGACCGCACCAAGGACCTGATCAAGTCCGGCGGCGAGTGGATCTCCTCGGTGGACCTGGAGAACGAGATCATGGGCCACCCGGCCGTGGCCGAGGCCGCGGTCATCGCCGTTCCTTCCGACAAGTGGATGGAGAGGCCCATGGCCTGCGTGGTGGTCAAGCCCGGCGGGGAACTGACGGCCGACGGGCTGCGGTCCTGGCTGGAGCCCCGCGTCGCCAAGTGGTGGCTGCCGGAGGTGATCGAGTTCATCGAGGAGGTACCGAAGACCTCCGTCGGAAAGTTCTCCAAGAAGGATCTGCGCGAGCGGTTCTCGGACAGGAGGGTGCCGTGAGCAGCGACGTCCAGACCCAGGTGGGATCCGACACCGTCAGCGCCTCGGCGGTGGTGGACGCCCCGCCGGCCGCCGTGTTCGACTTCATCCGCCGGCCGGCCAACCACTCGATCATCAGCGGGGACGCATCGGTCAAGGGGGCGGTCAGCGGCCCCGACCAGCTGTCGCTCGGGGACCGGTTCGGGATGAGCATGAAGGTCGGCGTGCCGTACCGGATCACCAACAAGGTGGTGGAGTTCGAACCGGACCGGCGGATCGCCTGGAGCCACGTCTTCGGCCACCGGTGGCGGTGGGAGATCGAAGACGCCGGCGAGGGCCGGTCGAAGGTGACCGAGACGTTCGACCTGTCCACCGCCCGGTTCCCGCCTGCGCTCAAGTTGATGGGCTACCCGCGTGGTCACGAGAAAAATGTGGCAGCCTCGGTGGCCAACGTCGTCGCTCACTTCGCCTCAGGCGGCAGCTGAGAGGCCGGTCCGACCAGGGGGGTCAACCAAGTGGACATTCTCGCCTTGCACGCCGGGAGCCAGCCGGACAAGCCGGCCGTCATAGACGACCGGCCCGGCCAGCCGGTGCGGGCCTGGTCCTTCGCCGAGCTCGACGCCTGGGCCAACCGGCTGGGTCACCTGCTGCTCTCGCTCGGCGTGACCCCGGCGACCAAGGTGGCCTGGTGCGGGCAGAACTCCGCCGGCCTCATCGCCGCGACCCACGCCATCCGCAAGGTGGGGGCGGTGGGGGTGCCCATCAACTACCGGCTGGTGCCCGACGAGGCCGCCTACGTCATCGATAACTCCGACGCCACCGTCGTCTACGTCGACGCCGAGTACGCCGGGCTGATCGAATCGATCAGCGACCGCACCCCGAAGGTGGAGCACGTGCTGGTCTTCGACGGGGACGGCGAGCTGGAACGCCGGCTGGACGCCCTGCCGGCGACCGCCCCGGTGGTCGACGAGGCCGACGTGGCAGCCGGTGGCCAGACCATGATCTACACCTCGGGTACCACCGGCAAGCCGAAAGGAGCGGTGCGCAGTTCCCGGCTGGATCCCCGCTCGTCCACCGGGCTGCTGCAGCTCATCGGCTACGTGCCCGACGACGTCTACCTCACCACCGGGCCGCTGTACCACTCCGGGCCGGGGGGCTTCGCCGGCATCGCCCACGCCCTCGGCAACACCGTCGTGGTCCAGCACAAGTTCGACCCCGAGGACTGGCTGCGGCTGGTCCAGGCGTACCGGGTCACCACCACCTTCACCGCCCCCACGCCCATCCGCATGGTGTGCAGCCTGCCGGCCGAGGTGAAGGCCCGCTACGACCGCTCCAGCATGAAGCGGCTGATCGCCAACGCCGCCCCGTGGACGCTCAACCTGAAGAAGATGTACCTGGCGGACTTCCCGGTTGACTCCCTGTGGGAGGTGTACGGCTCGACCGAGCTGGGCGTCGACACCGTCCTCCAGCCCGAGGACCACCTGCGCAAGCCGGGTTCGTGCGGCCGGCCGGCGCCGGGCATAGAGATCAAGCTGTTCGACCCCGACGGCGACGAGGTGACCGAGCCGCACCGCACCGGCGAGCTGTACGTGCGCTCGGCCACCACCTTCACCAGCTACTACAAGGCCGAGGAGAAGTACCGGGCCGCCACCCGGGGCGACTTCCACACCGTCGGGGACATCGCCTACTTCGACGAGGAGGGCTATTTCTACATAGCCGACCGTAAGAACGACATGATCATCAGCGGCGGCATGAACATCTACCCGGCCGAGATCGAGGCCGCCCTCGACGGCTGCCCCGACCTGTACGAGGTCGCGGTGTTCGGGGTGCCCGACGAGCAGTGGGGGGAGCGGGTGCACGCCGCGGCCGTGCCGGCCCGCCCCGGGGTCACCGCCGAGGACGTCATCGCCTACGCCCGCCAGCACCTGGCCAGCTACAAGCTGCCCCGGTCGGTGACCTTCGTGGAGGAGTTGCCGAAGACCGGGTCGGGCAAGGTCCTCAAGCGCCAGCTGAGGGAGTCGCTCTCCGCGTCCTAGCGACCTCCTCCAACCCGGCCCTGATGACCGCGGTGACGGTGGCGACCAGGCGGTCCCGTGCCGGGCGGCGGGTGGTGACCCAGGACTCCACCACCCCGAACACGAAGCCGAACACCCCGTCGGTCAGGATGGCCAGCTCGTCGGGGTGCAGCTCGGAGGCCAGGTGGCCGATGATGACGGCGGCCCGCTCGTGGATGACCCGTACCAGTGCGTTGTCCAGAAAGCCCCGGTCGCGCATGCGCAGGCTGCGCACGATGTAGGCGTAGATGCGCGGCTCGTCGTCGATCAGCTCGATCAGGGCGTCGATGATGGCGCCGATGGTGTGGTCCAGGTCGACGGTGCCGGCCGCCGCAAGGCGCTCGAGCACCGTCTGCTCCACCCGCTCGGCCAGGACCACCGCCATGGCATCGACGATGCCGTTCTTGTCCCCGAACTCGGCGTAGAGGACCGGCTTGCTGACCTCGGCCAGGTCGGCCATCTGCTCGAGCGACACCTCGGGACCGAAGCGGCGGACCGCCTCGATGGCCGACTCGGTGAGACGGCGGCGGTGGTCGGCCCGCTGGTCCTCGGTCCGGGGCGGCCGGCCGCGCCGGGGCCGGTTGCCGGTGGTGGGAACCATGCCTCCAGGTTGGCACAACCGCTCATGTGACAGATCTCACATTGACCGGATAAATCTACCGTGGGTAGTCTAATAAATACGACAAAGGGAGGGAAAATGACCGCAACCCGCTCCGTGACCGTTCCCCAGCGGCAGATCACCACCCGGCGGATCTCCTTCGAGTACCCCGCCGGCACGCTGCCCCGCCACATCGCCGACGACCTGGTCATGAGCCACGTGGTGGCCATGCTGTCGGCCATGTTCCCCAACGGCGAGGACTTCTTCGTCCGCTCCGTGCGCAACTACCGCGACCAGATCACCGACCCGGAGCTGAAGAAGCAGGTCGCCCGGTTCATCGGCCAGGAGGCGGTGCACGGCCGGGAGCACCGGGAGTTCAACGACCGTCTCCAGGAGCTCGGCTACCCCACCCGCTACGTGGACCGGGCGGTGGACGTGGCGCTCAACAAGGTGGGGGTCCGGGTGCTGCCCAAGAAGGTGCAGCTGGCCATCACCGCCGCCCTCGAGCACTACACCGCCACCCTGGCCGAGGCGCTCATGGCCAACGAGGAGCTGCGCAACCAGTTGGTGGCCGAGGAGGTGCGTCACCTGTTCCTCTGGCACGCCCTCGAGGAGTCCGAGCACAAGTCGGTGGCGTTCGACGTGTACCAGACCGTGTCGGGCAGCAACCTCCTGCGCCGCGCGGTCATGGACGCGGTCACCGCCCTTTTCCTGTTCGGCATCGCCGACAGCACCGTGCGGTCCCTGCGGCGGGATCCGGCGGCCAGGGACCGCCGGGAGCTACGGGAGAGCCTGCGCCGGCTGCGCCGCTCGCCGCTGGTGAGCCGGGAGCTGCGACGCAAGATCCGCGATTACAACCGCAACGACTTCCACCCCGAGGACCACGACACCGACGCCCTGCTCGAGTACTGGCGCAGCGAGCTGTTCGGCGACTCCGGCCGGCTCAACGACCACCTGGCCCGGACCGCCTGATTCCGGCCCCGCCGGCGCCGACCAGCGGGGCCGGCCGACCGGCCCGACGCCCCTTCCGGACGCTCCGGGCTGGGACGATTTCCCCGATATGGCCCATCTGCAATTCAGATTCGAAGAAGTTCCTGAAACTGCTTGCGCGATAGCGGGCGATGGACCATACTGATACTCACAAGCGCTTCGGCCGGTAACCCCCCCCACCGGACCGGATGCCATACGCGAAGGGCCCGGCTTCCCCCCCGCCGGGCCCTTCGTCGCGTCCGGGCCCGAATCGGGTAGACAACGGGTAGTGATCCCCGTTCCCCCCTCCGGCCGCCAGGTACGCCTCGCCGCTTTCGGCCAGCGCCTGGTCGCGGTGGAGGTGGGTGGCGGCATCCGGGAGTACGGCACCGCCGCCGGTCCGGTCCTCGACGGCTACGGCGAGGACGAGATGTGCAGCGGGGGCCGGGGGCAGCTGCTGGCCCCGTGGCCCAACCGGCTGGAGGACGGCTCGTTCGAGTGGGCCGGCCGGCACCTGCAGACCGCCATCACCGAGGTGGAGACGCACAACGCCATCCACGGGCTGGTGCGCTGGTCGCCCTGGGCGATCCGCTCGGTGACCGACGACCGGGCCGAGATGGGCTTCACGCTGCATCCGCAGCCGGGCTGGCCGTGGGCGCTGGAGCTGGCCGTCACCTACCGGCTCGGACCCGACGGGCTGACGGTGACCACCTCGGTCACCAACTGCTCGGGGGAGCCGTGCCCGGCCGGTTTCGGGTGGCACCCCTACCTCCGTGCCTTCGGGGGTCCGGTGGACGACGCCGTGCTCACGGTCCCGGCCGGCTGCGCCTACCACAGCGACGAGCGTGGCCTGCCCGGCGGTCGCTTCGACGTGGGCGGCACCGAGCTGGACTTCCGGGCCCCGCGGCCCATCGGCGCGGCCCGCCTGGACGTGTGCTTCACCGACCTGGTCCGCGGCGGCGACGGCCGGGCGGTGGCCGAACTGGCCCGTCCGGACGGCTCGAGGTCCGCCAGGCTGTGGGTGGACCGGGCCTACAGTCACCTCATGGTGTTCTCCGGTGACACCCTGGCCGAACCGGCCCGCCGGCGGCGGGGGCTGGCGGTCGAGCCCATGACCGGGGCACCGAACTTCTTGCGCACGGGCGACGGTCTGCGGACCCTGGAGCCGGGCGCCTCGTTGCAGGGCACTTGGGGAGTGGAGGTCTTCAGTTGAGACTCAGTTACGCCGACGTGAGGGGCATGGGATCGGTGCCACCGCAGCTGTCGTTGAAAGAGACGATCCTCGTTCCCGACGCCGAGGTGGCCGTGGGCGAAGGGGTGGGGGGGACCTACCTGGTGATCGAGCTGTGCGGCCACGACGGGCCGTGCTGGGTGTGCGCGCCGGCCACGGAGCGGGCCCTCGATTGCGTGCGTTCGGGGATGACTTCCCCGTGGACGGTCCTGCACCACAGCGCCACCGGCACGGTGGACATCTACCGCACCGCCGCCGACGGGTCGTTGCACCTGTCGGTGGCGCTGTGCGCCAGGCTGCCCGGCGCCCAGCCCCAGCGGGCCGCGGCCTGAACCCTACGGTCGGGCCGCGGGCGGCAGTAGCCGGTCGCTGAAGAAGTCCAGCACCTGCACCAGGGCATCGTGGGTCGGGGTGCCCTCCCGGTCCTGCAGGTGCTCGGTCAGCACCGAATGGGCGGTCCGGGGATGGCCGTAGGGGTTGCCGGGCGACGAGTCCAGTTCCACCGCGATGAACCGGTCGCCCAGCTTCTCCCGCAAAGTGGCGAAGCGTTCGGCCGGGACGGCCCGGTCCCCCGTGAAGCGCAGCCCGATGACGCACAGGTCATCGTCGCGGGCCCGCTCCTGCACCCGGGCCCAGTCATCGGGGGAGAGCTGGATGTCGGCCCGGCGCTTCTTGTCGACGCCGAAGGGCAGTGACGGCTGGCTCAGTACCGGGGCCAGGACGGCATCGTCGACGGCCATGGCCAGCCCGAAGCCGCCGGTGTAGCACATGCCCACCACCCCGACCCCCGGGCCTCCGCAGCGGACGTGCTCGGCCCGGGCCAGGGCCCGCAGCCAGGCGATCACCGGCGACGGCCGGCCCAGCGCCAACCCGGAGAACTCCCGGGAGATGCACAGCCGGGCGATGGTGTCGAGGGCGTAGGGCAGCGACGGCTCCCGGCCGGGGGTGCCGAACAGATGCGGCAGCACCACCGTCAGGCCCCGCCCGGCGACCCGGCGGGCGAAGCCGGCCACGTTCGGGGTGATGCCCGGGACCTCGGATATGACGATGACCGCTGGGCCCGAGCCCATGCGGTATGTGTCATGGACGGTGTCGCCGTCGCGGAACTCTTCCCGGCTGAAGCCGGCCAGGGCGTCGGTGGCCATCACCAGACCTTAGAGGCCGGGGCGCGAAGGAGGCCGCCCCCGGTGGCGGCCTCCTTCCCTCTTTCCCGGACTGGACGAGCTCAGCCGGTCAGTTCTTGAACTGGTCCTCCTCGGTGGAGCCGTGCAGGGCCAGGGTGGACGCCAGGCCGCCGGTGAGGGTGGTCATGACATCGTCGAAGTATCCGGCGCCGACCTCCCGCTGGTGACGGGTGGCGGTGTAGCCGTCGCCCTCGATGGAGAACTCCTTCTGCTGAAGCTCCACGTAGGCGCTCATGCCCCGCTCGGCGTAGCCGCGGGCCAGGGAGAAGGTGGACTCGTTGAGAGCGTGCCAGCCGGCCAGGGTGACGAACTGGAAGGCGTAGCCCATGGCGCCGAGCTCCTTCTGGAACCGGGCGATGGTCTCGTCGTCCAGCTTGGCCCTCCAGTTGAACGAGGGCGAGCAGTTGTAGGCCAGCATCTTGTCCGGGTACTCGGCCTTGATGCGCTCGGCGAAGGTGCGGGCCTCGTCCAGGTCGGGGGTGGAGGTCTCGCACCAGATGAGGTCGGCGTAGGGGGCGTAGGCCAGGCCGCGGGCGACGGCGATGTCCATGCCGGGCCGGACGTAGTAGAAGCCCTCGGGGCTGCGCTCGCCGGTGCAGAACTCCTGGTCCCGGGGGTCCACGTCGCTGGTCAGCAGGTTGGCACCCAGGGAGTCGGTGCGGGCCACGATCAGGGTGGGCACGCCGCACACGTCGGCGGCCAGGCGGGCGGAGTTGAGGGTCCGGATGTGCTGCTGGGTCGGGATGAGGACCTTGCCGCCCATGTGGCCGCACTTCTTCTCCGACGACAGCTGGTCCTCCCAGTGGACCCCCGCAGCGCCGGCCTCGATCATCTGCTTCATCAGCTCGAACACGTTGAGCGCGCCGCCGAAGCCGGCCTCCGCGTCGGCCACGATGGGGGCCATCCAGTGCCGGTGGGAGCCGGTGGTGCCGGCGTTGACGGCCTCGCTCCACTCGATCTGGTCGGCCCGGCGCAGGGCGTTGTTGATCCGGCGGACCACGGCCGGGACGCTGTTGGCGGCGTAGAGGCTCTGGTCGGGGTACACCTGCTCGGACAGGTTGGCGTCAGCGGCGACCTGCCAGCCCGACAGGTAGATGGCCTTGAGTCCGGCCTTCACCATCTCCACCGCCTGGCCGCCGGTGAGGGCACCCAGGGCGTGGATGTAGTCCTCCGACCTGAGCAGCGACCACAGGCGCTCGGCACCCTGGCGGGCCAGGCTGTACTCCATCGGCACCGAGCCGCGGAGCCGGACCACGTCGGCCGCGCTGTAGGTGCGCTCGACGCCGGCCCAGCGCGGGTCGGTGGCCCACTGGCGCTCGATCTCGGCGACGGCGGTCTCGAAGGGGGTCGTCATGGGAGGGGAGGGTTCCTTTCGGTTCTTTGGATTCGTAGGTGAAGCGGGTTGGGGGTTCCGGCCCGGTGTCAGGGCAGCAGCTCGTAGGCCGGCAGGGTGAGGAAGGTCGGGAAGTCCTCGGCCAGCGACACCTGCTCGAAGACCTGTCGGGCCTTGGACAGGGTGTCGGCGTCGAAGGCGCCCTCGTCGGCCAGCTCCTTCTGGGTGGCGTCCATGAGGGAGCGCACCAGGTCGGCGGTGATGCAGGTGTGCTCGCCGCCCTCGTTGATGCAGATGTTGTGGTGCACCCACTGCCACACCTGGGCCCGGCTGATCTCGGCGGTGGCGGCGTCCTCCATCAGGTCGTGGATGGCGGCCGCCCCGGTGCCCGACAGCCACGAGGCCAGGTAGCGCATCCCCACGTCGATGTTGGTCCGCACGCCGGCCATGGTGATGCTGTCGTGGGGCCGGTCCACGGTGAGCAGCCGGCCCGGGCCGACGGCCACCTCCGGCCGCTGGCGGTCCAGCTGGTTGGGCCGGTCGCCGAGCACCGCGTCGAACTCGGCCCGGGCCGTGGCCACCAGGTCGGGGTGGGCCACCCAGGTGCCGTCGAAGCCGTCGCCGGCCTCCCGCTTCTTGTCCTCGGTGACCTTGGCCAGGGCCGCCTCGGTCACCTCCGGCTTGCGCCGGTTGGGGATGAACGCCGACATTCCGCCGATGGCGTGGGCGCCCCGCTTGTGGCAGGTCTTCACCAGCAGCTCGGTGTATCCCCGCATGAAGGGGGTGGTCATGGTGACCATGGAGCGGTCCGGCAGCACGAACGCCGGGTCCTGGTGGAACCTCTTGGCCACGCTGAAGATGTAGTCCCAGCGCCCGGCGTTGAGACCGGTGATGTGGTCCTTCAGCTCATAGAGGATCTCGTCCATCTCGAACGCCGCCGTGATGGTCTCGATGAGGACGGTGGCCCGGATGGAGCCCCGGTCCAGCTTGAGGGCGTCCTCGGCGGCGAACATGACCTCGTTCCACAGCCGGGCCTCGAGGTGGCCCTCCAGCTTGGGCAGGTAGAAGTACGGGCCGAAGCCCCGCTCGAGCGACTCCCGCCCGTTGTGGAACACGTACAGCCCGAAGTCGAACAGGCTGGCCGAGACGGGCTCGCCGTCGACGGTGAAGTGCTTCTCGGGCAGGTGCCAGCCCCGGGGCCGCACCACCAGGGTGGCCAGCTCGTCCTCACCTTTCAGGGTGTAGGACTTCTCGCCGGTGGTCAGCTCCAGGGTGCGGCGCACCGCGTCCTGCAGGTTGACCTGCCCGGCGATGACGTTGTCCCAGGTGGGGGAGTTGGCGTCCTCGAAGTCGGCCATGAAGACCTTGGCCCCCGAGTTGAGGGCGTTGATCATCATCTTTCGCTCCACCGGGCCGGTGATCTCGACCCGCCGGTCGGCCAGGGCCTTGGGGGCCTCGGGCACGACCCACCCGCAGGCCCGGATGTCGGCCGTCTCCTCGAGGAAATTCGGGCGCTCACCGGCGTCGAAGCGGGCCTGGCGCTCGGCCCGGGCGGCCAGCAGCTCCCGGCGGCGCCCGTCGAAGCGACGGTGCAGGTCGACGATGAAATCTACGGCCGCCGGCGTGAGAACCCGGTCGGCGGCTGGGTGCGGGGTGAAGGTCACGCTGTCGGAAGGCACTCGATCATTCTCCTGAAATTTTGCGATCCTGTCGAACCGAAGTTCGTATACCCTTGACGCCAGAGGAAAAAACGACGAAAGTTTCACACAGATGACCTCTGATTCTCTCGACCCGCTGGTGTTCGGGCACCGCCTGCGGCACCTGCGCCGCCAGGCCGGCCTCACCCTCGAGGCCCTCGGGTCGGCCGTGGGCCGCCCCGCCTCCTATCTGTCGCAGCTCGAGAACGGCCACCGCGAGCCCCGCCTGTCCACGGTCAACGAGCTGGCCGGGGCCCTGGGGTGCCGCCCCGCCGACCTGCTGTCGTCGGCCGCCCCCAACCGGCGGGCCGAGCTGGAGGTGGCCCTGGCCCACATGCAGGACGACCCGCTGTACCAGGGCCTGCAGCTTCCGTACCTGCGGCCCACCGCCCGCCTCGACGACGCCGCCCTCGAGCACATCGTGGCCCTCTTCGGCCGGCTGCGCGACGCGTCGCGCCCGGCCACCCCGGCGCTCGACTCGCTGGGGCTGCCGGCCATGGGGGGCTTCCCGGCCGGCCGCGACGGCGAGGCCGGCTCGCTGGGGGCCCGGGCCGCCAACGCCGCCATGCGCAACGAGATGCGCAAGCGCGACAACTACTTCCAGGAGATAGAGCAGGTCGCCACCTCGGCCCTCGAGGCCGTCGGCTACGGCGGCCCCGGGGCGGTGTCGGAGCGTCACCTCACCGACGTGGCCGCCCACTTCGGTTTCACCATCGCCCGGGTGCAGGACCTCCCGCCCTCGACCCGGTCCATCACCGACGTGCGCCACCGGGTGGTCTACGTGCCCCAGCGCAACGCCACCGGCGGCATGCGCTCCTCCCGGTCGGTGATCGCCCAGACCCTCGGCCACTTCGCCCTCGGCCACCGCGACCCGGTGGACTTCGAGAACTACGTGCACCAGCGGGTGGAGGCCAACTACTTCGCCGGGGCCCTGTTGGCCCCGGAGCGTTCGGTGGTGCGGGTGCTGGCCGACGCCAAGGCCCGGGAGGACATCTCGGTCGAGGACCTGAGCGAGATGTTCTACATCTCCTACGAGATGGCCGCCCACCGGCTGACCAACCTCATCACCCGCCACTTCGACATCCCCATCCACTTCCAGCGATCCGATCCCGAGGGCCGGCTGTGGAAGGCCTATGAGAACGACGGGGTCCTGCTGCCCTCCGACGTGGACGGCACCATCGAGGGCCAGCGGCTGTGCCGGTGGTGGAGCTCCCGCCAGGCGTTCGAGTCGGAGGACTCCTACGCCCTGCACTACCAGCGGACCGAGACGGTGGCCGGGACCTTCTGGTGCGTCACCCACATCGACCTCGACCGCGAGCGGGGCGACGCCATCACCGTCGGCACCGTGGACTCGGCGTCGCACTGGTTCCGGGGCTCCGACACCACCCGGTGGGCCCGCTCGACCTGCCCCGACCCGGCGTGCTGCCGCCAGCCCCCCGAGGAGGCGGTCCGCCGGTGGGAGGGGGTGGCCTGGCCCTCGGCCCGGGACCACAGCCACTTCGTGTCGGGCCTGCCCACCGACACCGTGGTGTTCAGCCCCCACCCCGGCGTGGACCTCACCGACGTGTACTCGTTCCTGGACCGCCACTCCGGGGGCCTGGGCACCGCTCCCTAGAGCCGGGCCGGTTCCCCCGAGACGACGGAAGCCGGGGCCCGAAGGCCCCGGCTTCCCTCTGTCACCTCTGCGGAGGCCGGCTCAGGAGCCGGCGCCCTCCTGGCCCCCGATGCCGCTGCCGCCCTCGCTGCTGGAGGGTCGGTCGTGGGGGGACTCACCGGCCGGGTCGTGACCGGCGTCGCCACCGGGATCCTTGCCGGCCTCGGCCTCGGCCGCCGCTCCCTCGAGCGGCACGCCGCCCTCGGGTCCGGCCGGGGCGACCGGCGCCGCGGACTCGGGGGACGGGGCCGCCTCGGCCGCCGACGAAGCCTGGGCCGGAGCCCCGGCGCCGACCAGGGCCGCCTGGGCCATGGACTGCTCCAGCACCTGGGCCACGTCTAGGACCCGCACCGACTCGGGCACCGAGCCCTCGGCCTGGCGGCTCTTGGTGGCGTCGTCGAGCATGATCAGGCAGTACGGGCAGGCGGTGGAGATCACGTCCGCACCGGTGCCGAGGGCCTCGTCGGTCCGGTTGACGTTGATCCGGGAGCCGATGTTCTCCTCGAGCCACATCCGCGAGCCACCGGCGCCGCAGCAGAAGCCCTTGTTGCGGCAGCGGTGCATCTCCTCGAGCTTGACGCCCGGAACGTGGTTGAGCACGCCGCGGGGCTCGTCGTACACCTCGTTGTGGCGGCCCAGGTAGCACGGGT
>JAKAXN010000352.1 GCA_021816565.1 Actinomycetes bacterium | reverse complement strand
ACTACGCCGGTGACGGCGTGGCCGTCGTCCTGGCCCGCAGCGAGTACGAGGCCACCGACGCCGCGGAGGCAGTGGTGGTGGACTACGAGCCGCTGCCGGTGGTGGTCGACCTCGAGGACGCCGCCTCCGACCGGGTGGTGATCTACGACGATCTCGGCACCAACCGCAGCTACACCTGGGAGCTCAATCCCGAGCCCGAGGCCGTCGAGCGGGCCTTCGCCGAGGCCGCCCACACGGTGTCGGGCCGCTACGTGCAACAGCGGCTCATCCCCTCACCGATGGAGCCCCGCGGCGTGCTGGTGGTGCCGCAGCCCTTCGGCGGTGACTTCACCGTGTACTCCGCCACCCAGATCCCCCACATCCTGCGGGTGATGCTGGCCCTGACAGTGGGCGTTCCCGAGACCAACCTCCGGGTGGTCGCCCCGGCCGTCGGCGGCGGCTTCGGCTGCAAGCTCAACGTCTACGCCGAGGAGGCTCTGGCGCTGGCCCTGGCCCGTCGGATGCGCCAGCCGGTGCGGTGGGTGGAGAAGCGCAGCGAGCACTCGTCGGCCACCATCCAGGGGCGGGGCCAGGTCCAGCACATCGAGCTGGCGGCCGACGCCGACGGGAAGGTGACCGCGGTCCGGGTCCGCCTGCTGGCCGACATGGGTGCCTACATGCAGCTGGTCACCCCGGGGGTGCCGTTGCTCGGGGCGTTCCTCTACACCGGCGTGTACGACGTGCCCGCCTACGACTTCGCCTGCACCGGGGTGTTCACCAACAAGACCCCCACCGACGCCTACCGGGGGGCCGGCCGGCCGGAGGCCACCTACGCCATCGAGCGGACCATGGACACCCTGGCCGCCGAGGTGGGAGTGGACCCGGTGGAGATCCGCCGGCGCAATTTCATCGCCCCGGACAAGTTCCCCTACAGCTCGGTCGCCGGGCTCGTCTACGACAGCGGCAACTACGAGGGCGCCCTCGACCGGTGCCTGGAGATGGCCGGCTACGCCGAGTTGCGGGCCGAGCAGGAGAGGCGTCGCCAGGCCGGTGACCCCCGCCAGCTGGGGATCGGGCTGTCGTCGTATTTCGAGATGTGCGGCCTGGCTCCCAGCCGGGTCCTGGCCTCGCTCAACTACACCGCGGGAGGCTGGGAGGCGGCCACCGTGCGGATCCTGCCGACCGGCAAGGTCCAGGTCGTCACCGGGACCTCCCCCCACGGCCAGGGCCACGAGACGTCGTGGTCGATGATTGCCGCCGACCAGCTCGGCATCAGTCCCGACGACGTCGAGGTGCTGCACTCCGACACGGCCATCGCCCCCTACGGTCTCGACACCTACGGGTCCCGCTCCCTGGCCGTCGGCGGCACCGCCATCTACCTGGCCACCGAGCGGGTGATCGACAAGGCGAAGAAGATCGCCGCCCACCAGCTGGAGGCGGCCGAGGACGACGTCGAGTTCTCCGGCGGTCAGTTCGCGGTGAAAGGATCCCCCGACCGGGCCATGCCGCTCGCCGCGGTGGCGTTCGAGGCGTTCACCGCCCACAACCTGCCCGACGGGCTGGAGCCGAACCTGGAGGCGTCGAGCCACTTCGACCCGACCAACTTCACCTTCCCGTTCGGTACCCACATGGCCGTGGTGGAGGTGGACACCGAGACCGGGGAGGTCAAGCTGCTGCGCTACGTGGCCGTCGACGACTGCGGCAACCAGATCAACCCGCTGATAGTCGAGGGCCAGGTGCACGGCGGGATCGTGCAGGGAGCGGCGCAGGCCCTCTGGGAGGAGGCCGTCTACGACGACGAGGGAAACCTGGTGTCGGCCAGCTTCATGGACTACCTGGTCCCCTCGGCCGCCGAGGTGCCCAGCTTCGAGACCGATACAACCGTCACCCCGAGCCCGTCGAACCCGATGGGCGTCAAGGGCATCGGCGAGGCCGGCACCATCGGCTCCGCCCCGACGGTGATCAACGCCGTGGTCGACGCCCTCCGGCCGTACGGAGTGTCCGACATCGAAATGCCCGCCAGCCCGCAGCGGATCTGGCAGACCATCAAGGAGGCAACGAACCAGTGATCCCTGCGGCATTCGACTACAAGCGGGCGTCCACGCTCGACGAGGCCCTGTCACTCCTGTCCGAGGGGGGCGAGGACGCCAAGCTCATCGCCGGCGGCCACTCCCTCCTCCCGCTCATGAAGCTCCGCCTGGCCGCCCCGACCATGCTGGTCGACATCGGCCGGCTCCGGGATCTCTCCTATGTCCGCGAGGACGGCGACCGGGTGGCCATCGGGGCCCTGACCCGTCACCGCGACGTGGAGATCAACGAGATCCTGCACCGCCATGCCCCGCTCCTGTCCCACGTGGCCGGCCAGGTCGGCGATCCCCAGGTCCGGCACCGGGGCACCTTCGGGGGCTCCATCGCCCACGGCGACCCGGCCTCCGACCTGCCCGCGGCCTGCCTGGCCATGGGGGCCACGTTCAAGGCGGTCGGCCCTTCCGGGGAGCGGACCATCGACGCCTCCGATTTCTTCGAGGGCTTCTTGGAGACGGCGCTGCGCCCCGATGAGATCCTCACCGAGATCAGCGTGCCCAAGGCCACCGGAGCCGGGTGGTCGTTCCAGAAGTTCAACCGGCGGGCCCAGGACTGGGCCATCGTCGGCGTGGCCGCTCTGAGGGGGGAGCGCACGGGTATCGGCCTGGTCAACATGGGGCCGGTGCCGGTGCGGGCCGAGGGGGCCGAGCAGGCCCTGGCCGGTGGGGCCAGCGAATCGGAGGCGGCCGAGCACGCGGCCGATGGCCTGGAACCGCCGGAGGACCTCAACGCCTCCGCCGAGTACCGCCGGCACCTGGCCCAGGTGCTGGTCCGTCGGGCCCTCGAGGAGGCCCGGGCTGCCTGACCGGTCCTACAGGCCCGTGATCATCCGTACCCTGAAAGGGTGACCGCCACCTCCAGGGCGGACCTCACGGTCCAGTCCGTCGCCGATGCCCTCGCCGGCCAGGGATACCTGGCCGACGAGGGCCTGGCCACATCCATCTTCCTGTCCATCGCGCTGCACCGGCCCCTGCTGCTCGAAGGGGAGGCCGGGGTGGGCAAGACCGAGGTGGCCAAGGTGCTGGCCTCGTGGACCGGCGGCGACCTGCTGCGGCTCCAGTGCTACGAGGGCATCGACGTGTCCCAGGCGGTATACGAGTGGGACTACGCCCGCCAGCTGCTGCACCTGCGGGCTGCCGAGAGCCTCGGCGGGGCCGCCTCCGAGGACGAGGTCTACAGCGAGCGGTTCCTGGTCCGGCGGCCGCTCCTCACCGCCATCGACCACGGGGAGGGGCCCCCGCCGGTGCTGCTCATCGACGAGGTCGACCGGGCCGACGACGAGTTCGAGGCGTTCCTCCTCGAGTTCCTGTCGGAGTACGCGGTGACCATCCCGGAACTGCGGACCTTCCGGGCGGTGGAGCCGCCGCTGGTGATCATCACCTCCAACCGCACCCGTGACGTCCACGACGCCCTCAAGCGGCGGTGCCTCTACCACTGGGTGGAGCACCCCGACTTCGAGCGGGAGGTGGCCATAATCGGTTTGCGGGCCCCGCAGGCCGCCCCGCTGCTGGCCCGCCAGGTCGCGGCCGCGGTGGAGCAGTTGCGGGAGATGCACCTCTACAAGCCGCCGGGGGTCGCCGAGTCGATCGACTGGACCGCCGCTCTGGCCGCGCTGGGCCGGCGGGAGATCGACGAGCGGACCGTGGACCTGACGCTGGGCACGGTGCTCAAGTACCAGGAGGACCAGAACCGGGTCCGGGCCGCCGGCATCGGCGAGATGGTGCGCGCCGCCATCCTGCGGGGGGTATGACGACCGACCGCTCCGCCCGGGTCAACGGCCCCGACCGCATCGTCGCCGGCTTCGCCCGGGCCCTGCGCGCCGCCGGGGTGGCGGTGCCGACCGGTTCGGCCATCCTCTACTCCTCGGCCCTGGCCCTGGTCGGGCTGGAGGACCCGGAGCAGGTGTACTGGGCCGGGCGGGCCACGCTCATCCGCCGGCCCGAGGACATCGCGGTCTACGACCGGGTGTTCACCTCCTACTGGGTCGACATCACCGCCACGTCCATCGCCCCGGCGTGGTCGCAGCCGGTCGCGCTGGCCGTCGACGACGACGACACCGACGAGGGAGGCGACGGCCCCCCGGGGGAGAGCCCCGACGGCGACGTGCGGGCCCTGCGCTGGTCCGCGGTGGAAGTACTGGCCTCCCGGGACATGGGGGCCCTGACCTCCGACGAGTGGGCCGAGGCGGCCCGGCTGATCTCGGCGCTGCGGATCACCACCGAGCTGCGACCCTCCCGCCGGAGCCGGCCCAGCCGGCATCGGTCGGGCAACCAACCGGACCTGCGCAGGACCTTCCGGCGCAACATCCGCTACGGGGGCCTGCCCGTCCACCGGGCCTGGCGGGTGGCCGTCGAGAGGCCCCGCCGCATGGTGTTCCTGCTCGACGTGTCGGGCAGCATGGAGCCCTACTCGAGGGGGCTGGCCCGCTTCGCCCACGCCGCGGTGGCATCCCGGCGGGCCGGCCGGGTCGAGGTCTTCACCATCGGCACCCGCCTCACCCGCATCACCCGGGAGATGGGCCGGCGCGACCCCGAGGCCGCCCTGCGCTCCGTCGCCGGGGCGGTGAGCGACTGGTCCGGCGGGACCAGGCTGGGGGAGAGCATCCAGCAGTTCAACGACGTGTGGGGGGTGCGGGGTATGGCCCGCGGGGCCATCGTCGTGGTCTGCTCCGACGGGTGGGACCGCGGCGACCCGGCGCTGATGGCCACCGAGATGGCCCGGCTGGCCCGGGTGGCCCGACGGGTCATCTGGGTCAACCCCCTGAAGGCATCTCCCGGCTACGCCCCCCTCGCCCGCGGAATGGCCGCCGCCCTGCCGTATGTTGACCTGTTCGTGGAGGGTCATTCCGTGTCATCACTGGAGGAGCTGGCGCACAAGGTCGCCGGCGGCCGGCCCGGTACCGGCCGTCAGGCCGTGGAGGTGGGCAGTTGAGA
>JAKAXN010000351.1 GCA_021816565.1 Actinomycetes bacterium | reverse complement strand
GGATGTCGGGCAACGACGACCAGTACCTGTCGCGCTCCGCGGCCCACGCCGAGCTGACCGTCCTGCTCGGCGGCCGGGCCGCCGAGGAGCTGCTCCACGGCGACGACTTCACCTCGGGGGCGGCCAACGACCTCGAGCGGGCCACCCGGCTGGCAGTGGCCATGATCACCCGCTACGGGATGACCGAGCTGGGCCTGGTCGTGCGCCACCCGGAGCTGCCGACCGGCAACGACGACGCCGCCGTGACGGCCAAGGCGGAGGCGCTGCTGGGAGAGGCCCGCCGGGCCGCCGCCGAGGGCATCACGGCCCACCGCCGGCTGTTCGATGCCGTGGTGGCGGACCTGCTCGAGCGCGAGAGCCTGGACGAGGCCGACCTGGCCGACATCAGGGACCGCGTCGGGCCGCCGCTGACGGCGGCCGCCGGATGAGCGGGGCGGGGCGGCCGCCCCGCCCCGCCCTCTAGCCCAGGATCACCTCCGCCACGGTGCGCATCTCCTCGAGCGACCGGGCCCCCACGACGATCGTGGTGACACCGGCCTCCTCCCACATCGGCAGCTCGTCACGTATCTGCTGCCGGGTGCCGACCAGGGAGATGTCGGCCACCATCTGGAGCGGGACGGCGGCGATGGCCTCGTCCCTCCGGCCCTCGAAGAACAGATCCTGGACCCGATCGGCCTCCTTCTCGTAGCCCATGCGGGAAAAGACGTTCTTGTGGAAGTTCATGTCCTTGGCGCCCATGCCCCCGATGTAGAAGCCGAGGATCGGCTTCATGGACTCGAGCACCGCCTCCCGGTCGTCGGTGACCACCACCGAGCAGTTGGGCAGGATCTCGAACTCGGAGGCCGAGTGGCGGGCGCCGGGCCGGGAGAACCCCTCGTCCAGCCACCCCCGGTACATTCCGGCGACCTTCGGGGAGTAGTAGATGGGCAGCCAGCCGTCGGCGATCTCGGCGGTCAGAGCCACATTCTTCGGCCCCTCCGCCCCGAGCAGGATCGGGATGTCCGGGCGGAGCGGGTGGACGATGGGCTTGAGCGGCTTGCCCAGCCCGATGGAGTTCGGGCCGCGGTAGGGCAACGGGAAGTGGGGGCCCTCGCTGGTGACCGGCCCCTGGCGGGCCAGTACCTGGCGCACGATGTCCACGTACTCTCGGGTCCGGGCCAGCGGCTTCCCGAAGGGCTGGCCGTACCACCCCTCCACCACCTGGGGGCCCGACAGCCCCAGACCGAGGACCATCCGGCCGCCGGAGAGGTGGTCGATGGTGAGGGCGGCCATGGCCGTGGCGGTGGGGGTGCGGGCGGACATCTGCACGATCGAGGTGCCCAGCTTGATGCGGCTGGTCGACGCCCCCCACCAGGCCAGCGGGCTGAACGCGTCCGACCCCCACGACTCGGCGGTGAAGACGATGTCGAAGCCGAGTCGCTCGGCCTCGACGATCTTCTCCAGGGCGTCGGCCGGCGGCTGCGCCCCCCAGTAACCGAGTTGCAGTCCGAGCTTCATCGGTAAATCCCCTTTGCGGCTGACGCGGGCTTCTTGCCCCCGAAACTAGAATGTGTTCTGATTTTAGGGTGAGCGAACCGAGAGTCACAGAGACCAAGCTCGAGTTCCCTTACAGCCGGACGCTCGGACCAGTGGTGGGGGCGTTCCTCGCCGGCCTTCGGGAGGGGAAGCTGTTGGGAATCAGAGGTAAGGACGGGCGGGTCCTGATGCCACCGCTCGAGTACGACCCCGAGACGGGAGAGTCGCTCGGCACCGAGATGGTGGCGGTCGGCCCGGAGGCGACGGTGGCGGCATGGACCTGGGTGGACACCCCGAGCGCCAAGCACCCGCTCGACCGGCCTTTCGCCTTCGCCCTCGTGAAGCCCGACGGGGCCGACACCACGATCGTCGGGGCGCTGGACGCCGGCTCCGCCGACGCGGTCACCACCGGCATGAGGGTGCGTCCCCGCTTCAAGAGCGACCCGCACAACCTGATAACCGACCTCGAGGCCTGGGAGCCGGTGAAGTGACCGACACCGCCAAGGAGAACCTGGTGATGGAGCACCTCGTGACCCTCACCTACCGGGAGCGGCTGACCGACAACCTCAACCGGTTCGCCGACGGGCTGCTCGAGGGCCGCATCATCGGCGCCCGGTGCCCCTCCTGCGGCCGGGTGTTCGTGCCCTCCAAGGGTTACTGCTCGCTCTGCGTGGTTCCCACCACGGAGGCCGACGAGCTGGAGGTGCCCGACACGGGCATCGTCACCGGCTTCACCATCATCACGCCGGTCAACTACTACGGCCAGACCAAGACCGAGCCGTTCGTGTACGCCTCGGTGCGCCTCGACGGCGCCGACTCCACCCTCGGCGGCATGGACATCACCGGGGTCACCCACGCGGAGCTGCGGCCGGGCATGAGGGTCCGGGCCAAGTGGAAGCCCGAGGGCGAGCGGTCGGTGGCCGGGATGAGCAACCGGGGCTGGGGCGGCCTCGGCGACGTAGTGGAGTCCTTCGAGGCGACCGGTGAACCCGACGCCGACGAGGACCAGTACAAGGAGCACCTGTTCTGATGGCAGCCACCGATATTGCGATTGTCGGCTTCGCCCAGACCCCTTCGGTCCGCGACGCCAACCCCAGCGAGGTGCAGCTGCTGGTCCCCACGGTGACGGCGGCCATCGAGATGGCCGGCATCGACCGGCGGGAGATCGGCTTCACCTGCGCCGGGTCCTGCGACTACCTGACCGGCGGCCCCTTCGCCTTCGTGTCCAACCTGGAAGCGGCCGGCGCCTGGCCGCCGATCTCCGAGTCGCACGTCGAGGCCGACGGCGCGTGGGCCATGTACGAGGCCTGGATGCGCCTGCAGGAGGGCGACATCGACATCGCCCTGGCCTTCGGCTCGGGCAAGTCGTCGCCGTCCAACCCGGCCGAGGTGTGGGCCCAGCAGCTCGACCCCTACTACCTGGCCCCCCTCGGTATCGACCCGGTCTCGCTGGCCGGGCTGCAGGCCCGGGCCCTGATCGACTCCGGCAAGGCCACCGAGCGGGACCTGGCCGAAGTGGTGGCCAACAGCCGGCGCAGCGCCGCGTCCAACCCGAACGCCCAGCTGGCCGACGCCGGAGCCTCGGCGGAGGCCCTGCTGGCCCAGCCGTATTTCCGCAACCCGCTGCGCAAGCACGACTGCCCCCCGATCTCCGACGGGGCGGTGGCGGTGGTCATGGCCCGGGGTGACCGGGCCCGGGCCCTGTGCGAACGGCCGGCTTGGATCCGCGGCATGGACCACCGCATCGAGGCCCACCAGCCGGGGGTGCGCGACATCACCTCCTCGCCGTCCACCGCGCTGGCCGCCCGCAAGGCCGGCTACGACGGCGGCCCGCTGGACGTGGTCGAGCTGTGCTCCACGTTCAGCCCGCAGGAGCTGATCCTGCTCGAATCCCTGGGCCTGTCCCCCGGGGGCGCCACCAGGGTCAACCCGTCGGGCGGTCCGCTGGCCGGCAACCCCATCATGGCCGTCGGCCTGGTGCGCATCATCGAGGCGGCGGCCCGGATCCTCGACGGGTCGGCCAACCGGGCCCTGGCCCACGCCACGGCCGGCCCGCTCTTGCAGCAGAACCTGGTGTGCCTCTTGGAGGGGGAATAGTCATGTCGAACCAGAAGTGCGCCATCATCGGGGTCGGCCAGACCCACTTCAAGAAGCGCCGGGACGACGTGTCCATCCCCGGGCTCCTGCGTGAGGCCATCGACCGGGCCCTCGAGGACGCCGAGCTGACCATCCGCGACGTCGACGCGGTGGTCATCGGCAAGGCCCCGGACGCCTTCGAGGGCATCGTCATGCCGGAGATCTTCCTGGCCGACGCCGTGGGTGCCACCAACAAGCCCCTCCTGAGGGTGCACACGGCCGGCTCGGTCGGCGGGTCGACCTGCATCGTCGGGGCCCACCACGTAATCGCCGGCATCCACGGCACCGTCCTGGCGGTGTCGTGGGAGAAGCAGTCGGAGGGCAACGCCCAGTGGGGCCTGGCCGGGGGCCGCTCGGGCGGCATCGGGGCCGGGGGCGCCTTCGCCCCGTGGATGCGGGCCTACATCCAGCAGTCCGGGGCCCCCGAGTACATCGGCTGGATGGTGGCGGTCAAGGACCGGCGCAACGCCGCCCGGAATCCCTACGCCCACCTGAAGATGCCCGACATCACCCTGGAGAAGGTCAAGGAGTCCCCGATGCTGTGGGACCCCATCCGCTTCCAGGAGTCCTGCCCGTCCTCCGACGGGGCGTGCGCGGTGATCCTCAGCAACGAGGAGGGGGCCCGGCGCTCCTCCAAGCCGGCGGCCTGGTTCCACGGGCTGTCGGTCAAGAGCGAGCTGTCGACGTTCCCTGGTCGCAACCCGGTGAAGCCGCAGGCCGGGGTGGAGTGCGCCCACGACGTGTACCGCCAGGCCGGCATCACCAACCCCCGGGAGGAGATCGACATGGCCGAGCTGTACGTGCCGTTCAGCTGGTACGAGCCCATGTGGCTCGAGGGTCATGACATCGCCGGGCCGGGCGAGGGCTGGAAGATGGTCGACTCGGGGGCCACCGACATCGACGGGGACTTCCCGGTCAACCCGTCCGGCGGGGTGCTCTCGACCAACGCCATCGGGGCGTCGGGCATGGTGCGCTTCGCCGAGGCCGCCCTGCAGGTGCGGGGCCTGGCCGGTGAGCACCAGGTCGACGGGGTGCGGACGGCTCTGGCCCAGGCCTACGGCGGGGCGGCGAACTACTTCGCCATGGGCGTCCTGCGCGACACCCCGCCGCAGTAGCGGCCGGTTGCGTCCGCCCGGGCCCCGGAGGGCCCGGGCGGGGCACCGGTCGGCCGGCCCCCGGTGCGGTCCGGGGGGATCCGGCCGGTCAGCGCAGGGCCATGCCGGCGCCGCGCAGGAGGGCCTCGTTGGGCTCGGCCGGAAGCTCCTGCAGCGGCTGGGCCAGCTCCTCCACCGTCGGCCCGAACCGGGCGGCCAGCGGCGCCAGGGCGGCCAGGTCGAAATCGTAGAGCGCCGCGGCGTTCCCGCCCAGGATGCGCGAC
>JAKAXN010000013.1 GCA_021816565.1 Actinomycetes bacterium | reverse complement strand
GTCAGGGTGGGCTTCCTCGACCAGGAGGCTCCCCTGCCCGCCGGCCCGGTACGGGCCGCGGTGGGGGACGGATGGGAGAGCGCCGCCGTGCTGGACCGCCTGGGCATGGGCGAGCTGGTCGACCGTGACGTGTCCGAGCTGTCCGGCGGCCAGGCCAAGCGGGTGGCCCTGGCCCGGGTGCTCAGCCACCCGGCCGAACTGCTGATCCTCGACGAGCCCACCAACCATCTGGATCTGCCGGCCATCGCCTGGCTGGAGGCCTGGCTGGCCCGGTTCCCGGGGGCGGTGCTGACGGTCAGCCACGACCGCCACCTGCTCGACCGGGTAACCAACCGGATGATCGAGCTGGACCGGGGCCGGGCCTACGTCCATGACGGCGGTTACGCCGGCTACCTGGCGGCCCGGGCGGAGCGCTCCGACCGGGCCGCTGAGGCCGAGTCGACCAGGCGCAACCTGGCCCGGCGGGAGCTGGCCTGGCTGAGGCGGGGCGCCCCGGCCCGGACCCGCAAGCCGCAGGCCCGGGTCGACGCGGCCCGCCGCCTCATCGCCACCCGGCCCGAGGCCGAGGCCCGGTCGGGCGAGTTGGACCTGGCCTTCCAGGGCATCCCCCGGCTGGGGAGCAAGGTGGTCGAGCTGAAGGACGTCACCTTCGGCTACCCGGGGGCTGCCGCCCCGGTGCTCGAGGGGGTCAGGCTGGCGCTCGATCCCCGCGACCGGTTGGGGATCGTCGGGCTGAACGGTTCGGGCAAGTCCACCCTTCTGGAGGTCCTGACCGGCCGGAGCCGGCCGTCGGACGGCCTGGTGGACACCGGTCCCACCGTGCAGATCGGCTACTACACCCAGCACACCGCCGACCTGGACCCCGCAGCCCGGGTCCGGGACCTGGTGGCCGGACCGACCCGCGTCGCCGGCGACCCGGCGGACGCCCGCCTGATGGAGAGGTTCTGGTTCACCGGGGAGCTGCCGTGGGCCACCGTGGGAACCCTCTCCGGCGGTGAGCGCCGCCGGCTGCAGCTGCTCATGGTGCTGGCCGCCCGGCCCAACGTGCTGCTGCTCGACGAGCCGACCAACGACCTGGACCTCGACACCCTGCGGGCCCTGGAGGACTTCCTCGACGACTGGCCCGGAGCGGTGGTCACCGTCAGCCACGACCGGACGTTCCTGGACCGGGTGACGGAGCGGGTGGTGGTGTGCCGGGACCGCCGGGCCGAGGAGATGCCCGGGGGGCTGGCCGCCTGGATCGCCGAGGCGTCGGCTTCGGGTCCCGCCGGCCGGGCCCCTGCCCCGGGCACGATCACCGCCGGCAGGGCCGCCGGGGCCGCCGGTCGGGACGACACCCCCCCGGCCGCGGGGGCCCGGCCGGGCTCCCCCGGGGCGGCCCGGGTCACCGGGTCCCGGAGACCCCCCGGATCGGTGGGCTCCGAGCTGCGCCAGCTGGACAAGGAGATGGCCCGCCTGACCAGGGATCGGGACCGGTTGGCCGCGGCCCTGGCCGGCACCTCCGATCACCGGGAGCTGGCCGCCATCGGGGCGGAGCTGGCCGCCCTCCAGAGCCGCCTCGACGAGGCCGAGGAGAGGTGGCTGGAAGTGGCCGAAGAGGCCGAGGCGGCCCGGTAGCCTGCCGGGCGTGAGCGACCTGGACGCGTGGGGCCCGCTGGCCCCGCTGATCGGTGAGTGGGAAGGCGACGAGGGGATCGACGTGTCGTTCTCCAACGAGCGGGCCATAGTGGCCGAGACCCCCTACCGGGAGAAGACCACCATGAAGCCCTTCGGCCCGGTGGACAACGGCACCCAGAGCCTGTACGGCCTGGACTACCGCACCGCGGCGTGGCGGGGCGACGAGGAGAACCCGTTCCACACCGAGGTGGGCTACTGGCTGTGGGACGCCGCGGACGGGGCGGTGATGCGCTGCTTCATGATCCCCCGCGGCTCGGCCGTGCTGGCCGGAGGCCAGGCCGATCCCGGCGCCCGGCAGTTCGTGATGAAGGCCGACTGCGGCTCCGAGGTGTTCGGCATCCTGTCCAACCCGTTCCTCGCCCGGGCCGCCCGGACGAGCACCTACGAGGTGACCATCACCGTCCACGACGACGGGTCGTGGTCCTACGACGAGACCTCCACCATCGAGCACGCCCGGGTGACCGACGTGGTGTCGCATACCGACCGCAACCGGATGCGCCGGGTCAGCTGAGCGGCCTTCTACTAGCTTGGGCGCCTCATGCGCGCCCGAAAAGCCCTCGTAGCCGCCTGCGCCGGAGCCGCCCTCCTGGCCGGATGTTCGTCGTCGTCGAGCGGTAGGACCGCGACCGGCTCCTCCGGTCCGGCCGCGCCGGCATCGACGACCGGAGGGTCGGCCGGGGCGGCGGGCGGCAGCGGCGCCGCCCTCTTCGCCGCCGGCCCGGTCCCCGCCGTCAGCGGGGCCGCCGACCTGTCGAAGGAGCCGACCATCAGCGCCGGCACCGGCACCCCCCCGTCCCGGCTGACCGGCCGGGACCTGGTGGTCGGCACCGGCCCCGCCGCCGGGCCCAACTCCAAGGTCAAGGTCCAGTACGTCGGCGCCCTCTACAGCACCGGCAAGGTGTTCGACGCGTCGTGGACCGACAGCGGTCCGACCAGCTTCTCCCTGAGCGGGGTGATCCCCGGCTTCAAGGACGCCATCATCGGCATGAAGGTCGGCGGTCGGCGCGAGATCGTCATCCCGCCGGCCGAGGGCTACGGGGCGGCCGGCAGTCCTCCGGTCATCCCCCCGAACTCCACCCTGGTGTTCGTCATCGACCTGCTGTCGGTGTCCTGAGCCCACCGGCCGGGCGCCCGGGGGTCTGCCAGACTGTGCCCGATGAGCGGGATCGCCGTCGATCTCAACGCTGATCTGGGGGAGGGGACCCCCTACGACGCCGGCCTGCTCGAGGTGGTGAGCAGCGCGTCGGTTGCCTGTGGCTTCCACGCCGGCAGCCCGCAGACGATGGTGGAGACGGCCCAGGCCGCGCTGGCCCGGCGGGTGGCGGTCGGAGCCCACCCTTCCTACGGGGACCGCGACGGCTTCGGGCGTCGGCCGGTGGACATGACCGCGCCGGAGCTGGTCGCCCTGGTGGCCTACCAGGTCGGGGCCATGGCCGCAGCGGCCGGAGTGGCCGGCACCACCGTCAGGTTCGTCAAGCCGCACGGCGCCCTCTACAACCGGGCGGCCGTCGACCCCGGGGTGGCCGAGGCGGTGGTGGCTGCCGTCGAGGTGGCCGGTGCGTCCATCGGCAACCGGTCCCTGGCCGTCCTGTGCCCAGCCGGGTCCGAGCTGGCCCGCCGGGCGGAGAAGGCCCGCCTCCCGTGGTTCGCCGAGGCGTTCGCCGACCGCCTGTACGCGCCCGACGGGACCCTGACCAGCCGGTCCCAGCCCGGCTCGGTCATCGACGACCCGGAGCTGGTGGCCCGCCAAGCCCTGGATCTGGCGCTGCGGGGGCGGGTTCGCACCAGCGACGGTGTCGAGATCGAGGTCCCGGCCCACTCCATCTGCCTGCACGGGGATACGCCCGGAGCCTTCGCCCTGGCCCGCGCCGTGCGGTGGGCCCTGGAGGATGCCGGCGTCGCCATCGCCCCGTTCCTGGGCGCCTGAGGGGTCACGGGGCGGCAGCGGTGCGCATCCGGTCGGCCGGGGAGCGGTCCCTGCTGGTGGATCTGGGGTCGATGCCGGCCGTCCACGGGTTGTGGCGGGCTCTTCGCGACGACCCCCCCGAGGGAGCGGTGGACGTCGTCGCCGGGGCCGCGACGGTACTGGTCACGCTGGGGTCGGGAGCCCATGTCCGGGCCGCCGAGGGTCACATCGCCAAGCTGCTGCGCCGGGCGGGAGCCGGCCCGCCCGAGGCCGCGGAGAAGGTGATCCCCGTCGTCTACGACGGCCCCGACCTCGACGAGCTGGCGGCCCTGGCCGGCATGGGCCGCAGCGAGGCCATCCGCCTGCACTCGAGCGCCTCCTACACGGTGGCGTTCCTGGGGTTCTCGCCCGGGTTCGCCTATCTGGCCGGGGCCCCGGCCCCGCTGCACCTGCCCCGCCTGGCCACCCCCCGCACTTCCGTCCCGGCCGGCTCGGTGGCGGTGGCGGCAGGCATGACCGCGGTATACCCCCAGCCGACGCCGGGCGGCTGGCGCCTGATCGGCCGTACCGACACCGCCATGTTCGACCCGGTCCGGCCCGACCCGGCGCTGCTGCGCCCCGGCGACCGGGTCCGGTTCCGCCCGGTGGGGGCGGTGGGGACGCCACCCCCGATGGCTCCGGCCGCCCCGGCGTCGGCCGGAGCGGGCTACCTGCAAGTGGTGGACCCCGGCCCGCTCACCACCGTCCAGGATCTGGGCCGGCCCGGCTGGGCCCACCTGGGCGTCCCCCGCTCGGGGGCGGCGGACCGCAGCGCCGCCGGGGAGGCCAACCGGCTGGTCGGCAACCCGCCCGGGGCGGCGGTCCTGGAAGCCACCCTGGCGGGGCCGGTGCTGCGGATGGGGACACGCCGTCGGGTGGCGGTGACCGGGGCGCCGGCCGAGATCCGGGTGGACGGGTTACCGGCCCGGGCCGGGGCCGCTCTGGAGCTGGGCGCCGGGGCCGAGCTGGCGATCGACCGCTTCCGCTCCGGGGCCCGCTGCTACGTGGCGGTGCAGGGAGGCATCGCCTCGCCACTGGTCCTGGGCAGCCGCTCGACCGACACCCTGTCGGGCCTCGGCCCGGCGGTGCTGCGAGCCGGCGACCGGCTGCCGCTGGGCGAGCCCGGACCGGCCCCGGCCCCGGACCCGGACGCGCTCCCGGCCCCGACAGCGCCGGGCGCGCCGGGCCCGGTCATCGTCGTCCCCGCCCATCCCGGCCCCAGGGACGACTGGGTCGGCCGGCGCGGGCTGGACACGCTGGGCGGGGGCGCGTTCGAGGTGGTGGCTTCCAGCGACCGCACCGGCCTGCGGCTCCGCGGACCCCGGGTGGAGGTGGAGCGCGGCGGGCAGCTGCCCTCGGAGGGCATGGTGGCCGGTGCCGTCCAGATACCCCCCGACGGCCAGCCCATCGTCTTGCTGCGCAACCACCCGACCACCGGCGGCTACCCGGTGGCCGCGGTGGTCACCGACGCCGGGCTCGACCTGTTGGCCCAGGCCCGGCCGGGCGTTACGGTGTGCTTCCGGCTGCTGCGCTGACCCGGCGGCCGGCTCAGGCCCGCCATTCGGGGCTGCGTTGCGGGCTGGCCTCGGCCAGGGCCCGGCGGACCCCGGCGGCGTCCATCTCGGCACCGTAGACGGGGGTTCCGGGCTGCTGGCGCCAGGACTCCTCCAGCGACCCGGCGTCGACCGGGTCGAATCCCATCTCGTCGATGAGCTCCATGACCACCCGCTTGGCGTCCCGGTCGTCGCCGGCCACCGGCAGGGCCAGCCGGTCGGGGGCGCCGGCCGGCCGGGCCCTCGAGTTGATGTTGTCGGCGTAGATGCCGTTGAAGGCCTTGATGACCGGGACCCCGAGTTGCTCGGACACCCACTGGCTCTCGGTCAGGCCATCCTCGATGGCGGCGATGCGGCCGTCGCGCTGCTGCGGGTAGTAGTTGCCGGTGTCCACCACCGGCGCCCCCGGACGCCGCTCGGCGAGCGAGCCGGCGGGCAGGTCCGGCACGACCCGCTCCGGCACCGTCACCACCACCAGGTCGGCGTCGCGGGCGGCCTCGGCGGCCGGCACGGCGGTGGCGCCGGTGGCCGACGCCAGATCCTCCAGGGTCTCGGGACCCCTGGAGTTCGCCACGACCACCGTGTGGCCCAGGGCGGTGAGGCGGCGGGTCAGGTTGCCTCCGATGTTGCCGGCGCCGATGATGCCGATGCGCACGAGCGCTCCTTCCGGTACCCGGGCGTATTTACGCCCGGATCTGTCACCTACCCAGCCCGGGGTCTCCGGAAGCGGTCCCGGCCGCGGTCACTCGGCCAGCGTGATGAGCCCGTAGTGGCCGTCGTAGCGGAGGTAGAGGACCGAACCCCGGCCGGTGGCGTCGTCGGCGAAGAACACGAACACCATGCCACCGCTGCTCAGCTGCTCCATGGCCTCGGCCACGGCCAGGTGGGGGACCGGCCTGTCGTCGGGCTCCACCCGGTAGACCCCGCTGCCCGGCGGTGGCCCCGGCCGCAGCCGGCGCAGCCGGTAGGCACCCTCGGCCCGCTTCTCCACCAGGCTGTCGGAGCCGGTGTCGATGTCGAGGAACAGGTAGAAGCCGTAGTCGAGCTGCTCCATGTCGAAGATGGCCTCTTCGAGGGTCTGCCCCTCCGGCAGGAACGCCTTGTGGCGGACCAGCTCCCGCTCGTCGGCCGGGCGGTCGAAGAACGCCGGTCGGTCGCTCGGGAGATCCCCGTGCTGCCACTCGCCGGGGTCGGGCCGGGCGGGGGTGGAGCGGTGCAGGGCCTCGAATCGGCGCTGCCGGTGCTCGAGCTGGTCGGCCAGCCGGCGCTGGAGCAGGTCGACGGCCAGTCGCATCTCCTCGGAGGCCACGTGGGCGCCGACGAAGCTGCCGTTGAGGTCCAGCTGCACCGAGGCCAGGGCCGGCCGCTCCCGGGCCGGGTCCGGAGACAGTTCCAGCTTCACGTAGGAGGCGAGCAGCGGCTCCACCAGCCGCTCGGTGACCCGGCCGATCCTCTGCCGGGCGTAGTCCACCAGGTCCGCGTCCACCTCGCCGCGCGTGGTCACGACCAGTGCCTCCGCTCCGGCCCCGACCTCCACCGCTCCGGCCGGGAGGGTCTGGTTCATCCACTGCTCGGCGATGAGGTGATGGACCACCCGGCTCGCCACCTCGAACTCGCCCTGGGGGAGGTCCCATCTGGCCGTGACCCTCTCACCCCCGCCCCGTACGCTCGGCGACACGGCCGAGGCGTAGGGCGGGATCTCCATCAGGTGCGACCGGATCAGCCGGACGGCCACCAGGCTGGTCCCGTCGAGATGGATGACCACGTCCGGGCTGTACAGCCGCAGCGCCTCGTCGAGCTCCCCCCCGGCCAGGTGGCGGCCCCACGCCGCCACCACCTGGAGCGGGTGGAGAGGGAGGTTCCGGCTGTACTCGGGATGCCGGCTGGTCGCCGGTTCGGAAGCCCCCGAGACGGCGCTCCGGGCGCCGACCAGATCCCCGCCCCTGCCGTTGCCCCGGTGGCTGCGCAGCCGCACGTCCACCGCCGACTCCACACCGTCCCGGCGGGCGATGTCGAAATGCACCCTGGCCCCGACCTGCCGGGCGGCCGGGACCACCTCGGCCAGTCGGGCGTGGTAGGTCCGGTTCTCCCGCCGCACCCCCACCTGCTGAGCACTGGCGTCGACCCAGGCGATCAGACCGTAAGGCATGACCACAGCCTCCTTTCCGATCCGTTACCAGTCTCCCGGAGCCGGGTGCGGCGGCGAAAGAGCCGTTCGGCGGTTCAGAACGTCACGGCGACCGCTCCAGGATGCTGACCGCGGAGGAGATCCGATCGAGCAGCTGGGGACTCGGGTAGCGCTCGTCCGCTGCGAGATCGAGCAGGGCGCCGACGTACTCCTCGGCCTCCCCTCGGTTCCGGACGTCCCTCTCGAGACGCTCCATCATGGTCGGGCTGGGGTATCTGAAGGAGCGCACCTGCTCCAACAGGATGTTGTAATAGGCCTGCCGCAGGTCGGATGTCGGCATCGTCACGTTCCTTTCCCGGTCTTGCCTTTCTCGGTCTTGCTCGTCGTCGGGGCCCGGCCCGTCAGGCGCTGGACGCCGCCCGGGCCGCCGACCGCCGGGAACCGGCGGGCTGATGCCCGTTGGCGGCCTTCGACCCGTTGCCGCTGGGAGCTTTACCGGCCGGGGAACCGCCGGGCTTTCCCGAGCCGCCGGTCTTCCCGGATGCCCCGCTCTTCCCGGCCCCGTTGGCCTCTCCGGATGTTCCGGCCTTCCCGGCCCCGCCGATCTTCCCGGTGCCGCTGCTCCTCCCGGTCCCGGCGGCCTTCCGGCCTGTGGCAGCCTGCCGGGTGGCGCCGGTCGTCCGGGCCGCGCCGGTCGTCCGGGCCGCTCTGGTTGTCCGGGCCGCTCTGGTTGTCCGGGTCGGCCGGTCCGGACCGCCGGCACCGCCCCTGCGGTCCGCCGGCCCCGACAGCTCCCGCACCGCCCCGGCCAGGTCGGCGGCGAAGGTCACCGCCGACACCACCGCGCCGGCATTGCGGGCCAGCTTCATCACCTTGGCCCGTCGTCGACGCCGTCGCCGACCGCCCGCGACCCGCTCGAGCGGGTTCGGGAGCGAAACGCTCGGCAACTCCCCGAAGCGGTGCCGCTTGCGCCCGGACCGGGAAGCCCGACCCACCGAGGCGACGAGGGCGGCCGGCATGGCGGCCGCTCGTGATGCTCTGCTGCTCATTGTCGATGCCTTTCTCGACTTGGCCCTTGTCACAGGAGGTCCCCCAGGGGCCCGAGGTGGAGGTTCAGATCCTCGTCGTCGAGCCCGAAGTGCTCCTTCAGTTCTGTCATCTTCTCTGCCAGGCGCATCAGGGCGGTCCCGAGCTCCTCCTCCTGCTGGGGCGTCAACGACCCGGCCTCCAGCCGGCGTATCGCCTGGCGCTCCATCAGCTGGCGGACCAGCTCCAC
Source organism: Actinomycetes bacterium (assembly GCA_021816565.1). The sequence continues at coordinate 18,076 of JAKAXN010000013.1, read as the reverse complement.
CAGGGTCAGGACGAGCTGGACCAACCCCCGCTCGACCTTCTCGGGATCGGTCTCGATCCGCCGTCTCGGCCGGCCCGCCAGCACCCGGTCCCGGTCACCCGCCACGACCCACCTCCGCGATCGGCTCGCTCACCGGGGTTCCCCCGTCGACGAAGCTGTAGGGCGGCCACGGGCCGGTGAGCGAGACGGAGCCCAGCTTTTCGTCGCCGCGCTCCACTGCCCGGAGAAGCGTCTGTCGGAACCGGTCCACGCCATCGGCGGGCACCAGGTAGGAGGCTTTGAGCGTCCCGGCCCGGCCGCCGTCGGCCACGGCCGCCGTGGCTTCAGCCGCCAGGGCCCGGTGCAGGTGATCCAGCAGCGGATCTCCGGACCCGCTTCTCAGGCTCTGCAGGTAGTCGCGTCCGGACCGGTGCCGGTTGCCGGCCCCGACGTCAGAGGTCCGGGCCCGCAGCGCCATCTCCACCTGGCCTTTCAAGTGGCGCAGCAGGCGCTCGAACGTCTCCTCCCGTCGGCGCAACTCCCGCTCCGCTTCGGCTGCCCCTGGCAACACCGTCCCGTACCGGAACGGCACGACGGTGCTCACGGCCATCATCCGCCGGACGGTCGCGTCGTGCTCGACGAGCGCCTCGCCGTCGGTTCGTACCTCCGGCGTGCGGCACGGCCGGCCTACGCACGAGATCCGCGAGGTGCGGATGAGGCACAGGTCGCCGTCCTCCCTGCCGCAGCCGGCAGCCACCGCGGCCGCCGGCTCGTCGACCACGCAGAAGAGCTCGATCACCGGAAGCCCATCCCCGGTTGCAGATCGAGCTCCATCGCCGTCTCGACCGAGGCCAGCAGGGCCCGCAGGCTCAGGTACACCAGGTCCACTCCAGCGACGGAGATCACCACGTCGCCGCAGATGGACACCCCTTTGTCGAGCAGGCGGTCGGCCAGGTCCAGCAGGGTCACCTCGCGGCTGGCGTCGATCTCCTCGGCGCGTCGGCCGGGGGCGGTCACGCCGGGACCTCCTCGAAGGTCCCGGAGCAGAAGTGGTACGGGGGCCACGGGCCGGTCAGCTCTCCTGTGAGGCCCAGCTGTGGATAGGAGGCGCCGAGCCCCTCCTCGGCTGCGGCGTAGAACGATCCGGCGGACGAAGCGGCCACCAGGTAGGAGGCCCGCAGCACGACGTTCTGCTTCCGGGTGGCCCCGCCGGGACGTTCGACCACGGCGTCAGAGGCCAGCTCGCACAGCCGCCGGTGGAGACCGGCCGCCGCAGCCGCCGCCTCCTCGGCCCGTCGGGCGGCCGTCTCCCGCTCCTCCCGCCGGCTCATCAGGTAGTCCCGCCCTTCCGGGGCAGCACCATCCTCGGCCCCGTCGGCCCCGTCGGTCGCCCCGGCGCCACTGCGGTCCGCTCCGGCGGTGACGGTGAGCCCCCATTCGCAGTGGCCCTCCACCCGCTGGAGCGACTCGGCCAGGGCCGGTCCCCTCACCCGGAGCATGTCCTCCACGGCGTACAGGTCGGGGTAGAGGACCCCGAAGCGCAGCGGCAGGACCGCTCCCCAGTCGAGTATCCGCTCCAGGACCGACTCGTGCCGTCGGGCTCTCGGTGCCAGTGCCTCCAGGTCGACCTCGCCGCGGTCGTCGGCCCCCCACGGGCGCGACCCCGCCAGACGGCTCACCACGGCAGCCAGCGAACCGACCGTCACCAGCTCGGTGGGCACCCCGTCGATCCCCTCCACGCCGTGGAGGTCGCCGGCCGCCCGGGCCCAGGTCAGCCCGTACACGTACCACCCCGAAACGTCGGGCTCCCCGGTCGGCCGGGGCATGGCGACGGCCCGGCCCTCGGGACCACCGGTCGACCCGAGCGGTTGCCGGCCCGGGTGGTCCGGACGGAGAAGGCTCTCCATCTCCTCGACCAGCAGCCGGGTCAGGCGGTCGCGGACCATCTCTGCCGCGTCCCGGCGGCTGGCCTCCAGGATCTCCTCCAGCATCCCGGCCGCCTCGGCCCGGGCCAGGACCCGCATGTCGTCGGCCGGGCCGGTCCCGCCGCTCATTCCCCGTCCCGCTTCCCGGCCCCGGCCAGCTGCGCCAGCGCCGCCTCGATGCGCCCCAGGCGGGCCTCCAGCTCGTCGCCATCGACGGACCGGGTGATCGCCGGCGCCTGCTGGTCGCGCCGTCCCGACAGCCACGGATCCGACTCCCACCAGTTGACGCCGATTTCCCTGGCCTTGTCGACCGAGGCGATCAGCAGCCGGAGCTTGATCGTGAGCAGCTCGATGTCCACCAGGTTGATCGTGATGTCACCAGCTATGACGATTCCCTTGTCCAGGATGCGCTCGAGCAGCTCGGCCAGACTGGTGGAGTCGGATCGGGGGTCGAGGGACGGCCTTCCGCCATAGCGGAGCGGGGACTGCTGCACTGCCATCAGATGTCGGCCTCCGAGGTCTGGGTCCGGTGGTACCGACCGGTTCTCTCGTACTCCCTGACCGTTCCGTCACGGTCCACCGAGACGTCGTAGGTGCCCAGGATGCTGGTGGAGGCCGGTATCCTCTCCAGCTCCACCACCTCGAGGCAGAGGGTCCACCCGCTCTCATCGGGCCGCACCGAGCTGACGGTCTCCACCTGGCGGCCGGTCAGGTGTTCGAACTCCTCCCGGGCGGTGGCCATCACGTCGGCCAACCGGAGCCTGGGGGCGGTGGTCCTGCCGTTGTCGTCGTCGCTCATTCCGTGGCCTCCAAAGCGTCGAGGCGGTCGAGTATCTCCTCCTCGGCCCGGCGGTACTCGTCCTCGTCGATCCGTCCCCCGTCGAGGTCGGCCTGGAGGTCGCCCAGTGCCTGCAACAGGCCCTCCGCGCCGAACATCTCGCGGTCGGCCTGCGCCTGTATCTGGCGGGCTATCCACACCACGCCCTCAGCCGGCGCCAGAGGCAGGAGGACCAGGGACCTGAACAGCCCCATCAGGCCGCCCCGGCGGACACGTGGCTGAAATCCCACGGCGGCAGCGGGCCGATCAGATCCAGTTGGATGCGCTGGACCTGCTCCCTGGAGATCTGCTCCAGGGCCGCCTCCATCTTCGCGATCTCCCCCCGCTCGACCAGCACCGCAGCGTGGAGGGCAGTGTCGTCGGACCGGTCCTCGAGGGGCTCCCACGCTAGGAGGTGGGGAGCGAGACGCTGGAAGACCGCCGCGGCGTCGCGCTCTTTCACCTTCTCCATCTCGGCGAAGACCAGCTCCCCGAGGCGCACCTGCGTGCTTCTTCCCGCCGCCGGGCCCCCGGCCCGGACCCTCTGTCGCAATCTCTGCACCGACCGGTTGGTCTCGACGATCTCCCGCAACGGCACGTCCGTCAGGTAGCGGCACCTGATCCGGAACTCGTCCTTGCCGGCGAAGTCGGCGAGCATCGCCGCCAGACGGTCGTGGTCGGCTTCGAGCAGGTCGGCGTCGACCGCGGATTCCGGCATGACGGTGCCGAAGCGGACGGGTAGCACCGGACCCGCGGCGTAGGCGCAGCTGACCACGCTCTGGTGGGCCAGCAGGTTGGCCCTCGCCGGCCGGACCCGTGGCCCGCCGACGGAGCTGGTCAGGGCAGCCACCGCCTCGCACCGGACGTGTCCGACAAGCGCCCCGTCGATCCCGGTGGCTTCCACCTGCGGGGCCGAGCCGGCCGGCACGACGGCGTAGACGTAGACGAAGGAATCGGCTGGTGAATCTGCGGCCATCGGTCCCTACTCCCCGCTCCGGTGCGAGCCGACCGCCGACTTGATGGCCTCGACGCCACCTTCCACCGCACCTTCGACCTTGCCCCGGGCGCCGGAGCGCATCATGTCCTGGGTCAGTCCCTGGATGCCCTGGGTTTCGGTCTGGGTCAGGTCCAGGCGGTTGACCGCCTCTGCGTAGTGCAGATAGGTGTCGACGCTGGCTATGACGATCCTGGCGTCGATGGTCAGGACCTCGATGCCGAGGGCTGCGACCCGGACGTAGGCGTCGATGACCAGCCCCTTGTCCAGGATGAGATCCAGCACGTCGGCCAGGCTGCTGGGCCTGGGTGCCCGGGCGATCCCGGCGGAGGAGGGCATCAGTCGACCCGCCCCCTGTCGCGCGCCGCCGACGCCAGGTCCCGGATCCGCCCGCCCGAACGGCTGCGGTCATCGGCCCGACCCTTCCGGCGTGGTCCTCCCGCCCGGGTGCTCGCCGCTGGGCGCGGCACCCGCCGCCGAGCAGGCGGCCGCCGGCCGGCCGATGCATCGTCGCGGTCCTCGTCCCCCGACCGGTCCTGCTCTCCGATGCCGACCCCGGTCGGGCCGTCCTCCCCGGCCGGATCCTGTTCGGCCCCATCGTCGGCCGCCTGCGACGCCTCGTCGTAGTCGTCCTCATCGGCCACCGGCTCGTAGCCCTCCTCGTCGCTCTCGGGCTCGTCGTCGGGCTCCTCCGCATCGTCGTCGGCGTCGTATTCCTCGTAATCCACGTAGCCGTCGTCGCCGTCCGCCTCGTCGCCGTGCCGTCCCTCGTCGGGGGAGCCTCCCCCCCCGGGATCCGATCCCGGCTCCTCGCCGGGGGAGGAGATACGGTCCCGGGCCCGGGCCATCACCGTCTCGACCACCTGGCGGCCGTGCTCAGCGGTCAACAGCTGCGACGCCTGCTGGGTCAGCCGGTCGACGACCGGCAGGTCCAGGGCCCGCTCGGCCAGGTCGGCGATCTGCTCGTAGCGCTTCTGGCCGGCCCGGGCCCCCATCACGTAGCCGGCGGCGAATCCCATCGAGAATCTCTTGAACATGCTCTCCCCTCCGCTGTTCTACCGTCGGCCGAGCTGCTGGCTGCGGGCGATGGCGTAGGCGGCGCTGGCCCCCACCACCCCGTAGGCAGCCCGAGCCGCCTTGGAGCGCCCGAGGGCGGCTCGTATGGCATCGAAGTTGGCTGCGCCGACCAGGCCCCAGTTGAGCGCGCCCAGGGCCAGAACGGCCCCGGCGGCCCGGTCGACGGGGCCCATCTGATCGAGCATTCCGGAGCGGTGCGGGCGCATCCTGTCCGGCAGGTCCGTCATCTTCATTCGTTCCACCTTCCTTTCTCCCCCAGACGGCGGGCCAGGTTGCGTCCCCGTCCGCCGCTGTCGCTCGCTTCCCCCTCGTCGCTGTCGCCGTCGCCGCGTTGCCTACGGCGCCCTCCGGACTCGTCAGCCCCCGAACCGGGCCCGACCGCCGTCCGCCCGCCCGCCGGCCGGCGGGCGGACGACCCGCCGTTCGAGGAACGGCCGTCCGACGAGGCGCCGTTGGACGACTCGTCGCCGAAGAGCCCGGTCAGGCCCTGGGTCTCGGTCTGGGTCAGGTCCAGGCGGTTGACCGCTTCCGCGTAGTGCAGGTAGGTGTCGACGCTGGCGATGACGATGCGGGCATCGATGGTCAGCAGTTCGATGCCGACCGCGGAGATCCGCACGTAGGCATCGATGACCAGGCCTTTGTCCAGGATCAGGTCCAAGACGTCGGCCAGGCTGCTCGGGCGGGGTGCCCGGGCGATGGCACCGCCGCTGGTCATGGTCACTTGGCTGATCCCCTCACTCGCTCCGGCCGGGCGGCCCGGGGCCGCCGGCTTCCGTTCCTGGCGGTGGTATCCCTGCGGTGGTTGGAACCGTCGGACCGACGGGTGCTGGCTCCCCGGCTGCCGTTCCCGTCGGTGGCGCGGCCGCTGGTCCCAGCTCCGGTTTCCCGGCGTCCGCCGGTCCGGTGTCCGCCGGCTTCGGCCGCTGAGCTGGCATCGTCGCCTTCGCCGCCCCCCTCGCCGGTCGGGATGCGACCGCGCCAGGCCCCGGTCTCCTCTCCCCGCAGCTCCAGGAAGTGCTTGAACAGTCGCAGGTCCCGGCGCACCCTCCGCCGCTGGACCCGCAGCGAGTTGGCCGTTACCTCGAACGGTCCGTGCGGCACGTAGTGCATCTGCACGAGTACCCGGGTCAGGTCCTCGTCCAGTGAGTGGAACGTTACGACGCCCCGGTGCTCCGGGCCGCTCTCGCTCCGCCAGGCAATCCGCTCATCGGGCACCTGTTCGACTATCTCGGCCTTCCACCGCCGCCGGACCGGGCCGATCTTGCTGATCCACTCGGTCCGGTCGTGGCGCAGCTGGTCGACCGCGCTGACCCCCTTGACGATGGACGGGAACATCTCCATCTCGGTCCACTGGTTGTAGGCCACCGAGCGGGGGACGGAGATGTCGGTGTGCTCCTCTATCAGGTGCTTCAACTTGGGAGGGCCGGAGGACCCCCCGCTCCCGTCCCGGCCCAGGTGGACGGCCGCCCCGATGAGGCCGGCCGCCTTGCCGACCGTCGAGGAGTGGGAGGACACCGCGTCCTTTATGCCGGCGGCTGCGTCGGCCACCTCCTGCGACTTGCCGAGCAGGTCCTGGCCCCGCTCGACCACGCCGTGGCCCTTACCGACCAGCCGGGCTCCCCGCTCCGCCACCGGCACGGCCGCCAGCGCCGCCGCCCCCACGGCCCCCATCCGGGCCAGCGACGCAGCCGAGCCGGACCTCCTCGAGCGCCCGACCGGGATCCCCATGATCTTCCTGCGACGTCGGCGCGTCATCATCGTGAGCTCTCCTTGGCCTCGTCGTCGGTCCCGCCGTCGCTGCTCTGGTCCCCCTGCTCGGGGCCGATGTGGCGCAACTCGGCGTAGTTCTTGAACAAGCGCAGGTCCCGGCGCACCCTCCGGCGCTGCATCCGGAAGAAGTTGCCGATGGTCTCGAGCGCCCCAGACGGCTGGTACTCGACCTCGACCATGATGCGGGTCAGCCGGTCGTCCAAGCGGTGGAAGCTGGTGGTTCCCATGGCCTGTAACGGGCCTTTTGAACGCCAGTTGACCCGTCGGCCGGGATCGGTGCTCAGTATCTGCGCCGTCCACTGGCGCTCCGAAGGTCCGATCTTGGCCCGGACCTTCACCTCGTCCACGTCGTCGGCGCCCGGTCTCTCTCCGGCGCGGTCGCCGTCCGTGGAGGCCGACTCCTTCTTGAATATCTGTGACCATTTGTCATATTCAGTCCAGATGGCAAAAGCCTCATCCGCCGGAACTCCCACCTCGATATTTTCCGTGATTATGTGGGAGCTCTTAACCATCTGGGGCTCCTGCTTGGCCGGCTGTCGCAGAGAGGACCCCAGCCCGGATTCGGGATCCGGCCCGCCTGTGGCCTTACGCCGACGGTCGCGGACAGTGGTAGCCATGGGATTGATCACCGCCTTGTAGTCACCGCTCCAGGCAAATCGCCAGAGAGAGTGGACCTGTTCGTCAGCTATGAGCCGACGGCAGAATCGCGTGTAGTCAAGTCCCTACCGCGCCGTTCCATCCCTCAAACACCCCGAGGGATACCGGCACAATTAACCGATGATCCGGCCTCCGCTTTGACCATTTTTGTCCTGATTGGCCGATCGGGTCGGATGCCGCCGGGCGGCGGCGGAAAGGTCAGCGGGCGGAGCTGTACCTGGAGCGGTCAGCGGCCGGTTCGTCGTCGTCCCCGTCGTCGTAGGAGGGGCCGGTGGCCGCGGTGCCCAGGGCGATGGTGACGAAGAGCAGGAGGGTGATGCCGTGGACGATCGAGCAGTACAGGCAGATCGCATCCAGCCGGAACAACTCGGCGTAGATCAGCCAGACGATCATGCCCACGCCGGCTACCGCCCCGGCCAGGCGCAGCCACCGGATCACCGGGAGCGCGGCCCGCCACGCCCACGGACTGCACAGGGCGGCCATGACGATGAAGAAGCCTAGCCCGGTGTCGGAGACCGGGACCCCGATGATCCGGGAGTAGCTGCTGGTCGTGACCTTGGCGCAGTCGACCAGACCCTTGTCCGAGCAGGCCAGGACCTTGGCCGTGGTGTAGTGGGCGTAGGTCAGGTAGCCCGATACCGCTATGCCGGCGACGCACAGGATGCTCGACACCGCGGCCGGCCACCGCCGGCCCCCGCCCACCGACCGCGCCGGGGCCGGGTCAGCCTCCACTGCTGGAGCCCTGGTTGCCCGAGGCCGCCTGCCCGGTCTTCAGCGACGCCGGCACGCTGGCGCAGACGCTGGCCGGCTGGTCGTTGGTCAGGGAGCACATGACGCCGATGAGGTGCCCCGCCACCGCTTCGGCCGCCCGGGAGGTCGGGTTGGCCGCGCTGGTCATGTAGCCGACGGCGCTGTCGAAGCTCTTGTTGGACAGGGCCGCCCCGTCGTATTCGGTCCCTGAGATCAGGAACCGGCCACCCAGGTCCACGAAGGGGATCGATCCTCCGGAGCCCTGGGTATAGGGCGGGGCGTCATAGGTGTTGATCAGCTTGGTCTGCGCCGCGGTCGGCTTCTGCAGAGGTTTCCCCAGCCGGTCCTGAAGCTCCACGGAGGTGAAGTCCAGGTACGGGCTGGTGTAGCTGGACCCGTAGAAGCTGAAGGTGGGGGTGTTGGCGTTGACGTCGGTTGATGACGACTTGGTGCTCGAGAGCTGGTGGAACGTCCCGAACTTCGACAGGGCCATCACCAGGGGCCAGCGCTCGGCGGCGCAGTACGGGCAGTATTCGGCGCCGATGTAGACGATCTGCGGCTTGCCGGCGCTGGTGAGCGCCGGGGTCGTGGCAGGCAGGTTGGTGGGTGGGCTGACCGTGCCCGGCGCCGCCGCTCCGGCGGCGGCCACCAGGGTGCTGACCGGGACGGAACCCAGCTGGTCGAGTTGCGCCGCAGTCACCGTGGCCCGGGCGTTGGATCCAGACCCCGAACCCGAGCTCACCTTCACGATGACGAGCACGGCCACCACGATCAGGACCACGGCGGAGGCCACGATGGCCAGCCAGCGCTGCTGGCGCCGCCGACGGTTGGCCTCGGAGCGGGTCGGAGGACGCCTCGACGCCCCCGGCTTGGCCCTGCCGGCCGAGCCTCGGGGCGGGACCTTGGATGCCGGTGGGGTGGGTCTCTGCTTTGCCATCTGTTGCTCTCGGTCGTCCGTTTCGGGGCCGCCCAGGCGGCCGTGGGACATGGTAGCGGCCCCCTGTCGTCTCGACAGGGAGCCGAACGACCGCATCTCCGGGTAACCCCCCGCGCCGCCGGCGTGGCGGGGCCGATCGCCGGCCCCGCCACCGACTGCATGCTCAGCTGGCCAGGCGACGGGCGGCCGACGTGGCCCCGGCGTTCTTGGCGAGGGTGCGGGCCTTGCCGGCGGCGTCGGCGACCAGGTCGGCCTTGGCGGCGTTCTTGGCGAGGGTGCGGGCCTTGCCGGCGGCGTCGGCGACCAGGTCGGCCTTGGCGGCGTTCTTGGCCAGGCCGGCGACCCGGTCCGCCACCGCCGCAGCCCCTGCCGTCTTGGCGGTCGCTTCGACGGCGCCGTGGACCAGGCGCGAGGCCGGGGCGCCCCGGGCCGCCCCGGCCGCTTTCGACGCGGCTGCTCCCTTGACCGCGGTGGCGGCCGTCCTGGCCACCGGGCCTCCGGCCGCGGCCGCCGCCACGGCCCGCCGGGCCGCCCGCTGGGAACGCCAGCCCACCGACGGGCGGCCTTCCGTGTCGACCGCTTCGAGAAGCAGGCCCCCCATCATGGCCAGGTTCTTGAGGAAGTGGCCCTGCTGCTGGGACCGCTCGCGGGGGTCCTCGACGTCCCAGAAGCGGTGGCCGGCGTAGGTGGTCGGGACCAGCGACGTCATGAGCGCCAAAGCGGAGAGGCGGCGGAACTTGCCGAGGGCCAGCATCGTCCCGGCGGCGATGTGGGTGACGGCGTTGATCCGGACCAGCATCTCGGTGTCCTGCGGCAGACCAACCTTGGCGGCCAGCTTCGGCGCCACCGGATCGGCCTTCTCGACCCGGGGTCCGGGGTTTCGCAGGACGTCGATCCCGCTGGTGACGAACACCGCAGCGAGCATGGGGCGGGCGAGGAATCGGGTGGGACTCATGCCCTCGCGCCTACCCCGCTCGGGCCGGTGTGACTCCACCCCCGCCGCCGAAACATAAGCGGATCTTCTTCCCGGTGTAACCGGTCATTCGCCTGCTTTTCGTCTGGGTCCGCGAGGGTCGGGCCGTCCCCAAATCTGCTGACTCGGAGGAAACATTGCGCAGGCGGTATACGCTCATGACGGGAGGGGCGGCTCTGGCCGTGGCGGGCCTCTCCTCGATCCCCACCATCGCGGTCGCCTCGGCTGACCCCGGCGGCCAACACGGCTACGGCCCGGCGACCGCCACGCCCATCAAGCACCTCGTGGTCATCTTCCAGGAGAACGTCTCGTTCGACCACTACTTCGGCACCTACCCGAGGGCCGCCAACCTGGCGGGCGAGAACCCCTTCCACGCCGCACCGGGCACCCCGACGGTCAACGGGCTCAGCGCCGCGCTGCTGCGAGCCAACCCCAACATGTCCAACCCGCAGCGGCTGACCCCCGCCCAGGCGCTCACCTGCGACCAGGACCACGGCTACGTGGCCGAGCAGAACGCCTTCGACCACGGGCTCATGGACCACTTCGTCCAGAGCACCGGTCACCGCGTCGGCCTGTCCGCCTGCCTGGCCGCGGTCGGCAACAAGGCTCCGGTGGCGGGATCGTCTCCGGACTACGCGGTCATGGACTACTTCGACGGCAACACCGTCACCGGGTTGTGGAACTACGCCCAGCACTTCGCCATGAGCGACAACTCCTACGGCACCACCATGGGCCCGTCCACCCCCGGTGCCCTGAATGTCGCGGTCGGCAACACCTATGGGGCCATCTGCGGCCCGGCCCGGGCCGTGATCAACGCCCCTTCCTGCTCGGCCGCCACTCCGCCACCCCCCACCCCCGGAAGCGTCGCCCCGGCCGGGGCCGGCACCGACTACAACGACGCCGACCCGCTGTACGACGCCTGCTCCGACAACGCGACCAACGGGGGCGCCTACACCGCTTCGGCGGACATTGCCATGGGCGGAGCCAACATCGGCGACCTGCTCGACCGGTCCGGGGTGACATGGGGCTGGTTCCAGGGCGGCTTCTCCTCGCCCGGCTACGTGCCGGGTCGGCCCACGACCGACAACCTGGCCGACGTCTGCACCGCCACCCACCGGAACGTGGGTGGCGCGACCGTCACCGACTACATCCCCCACCACGAGCCGTTCCAGTACTTCGCATCGACGGCCAACCCCCGGCATCTGCCGCCCACCTCTGTGGCCATGATCGGGCGCCAGGACCAGGCCAACCACCAGTACGCCCTCAGGGACTTCTGGGCGGCTGCCGACTCCGGAAACCTGCCTGCGGTGTCCTACCTGAAGGCCCCGGCCTACCAGGACGGCCACGCCGGTTACTCGGACCCGACCGACGAGCAGCACTTCCTGGTCGACACCATCAACCGGCTCGAGAAGCTGCCCAGCTGGGGAAGCACCGCGGTGGTGATCAACTACGACGACAGCGACGGCTGGTACGACCACCAGATGGGCCCGGTGCTGACCCAGTCGCAGAGCTCGCTCGACACCCTGTCGGGCACCAACCAGTGCGGGACCGATCCGGCAGCTGTCCCGATGACCGACGCCGGCACCCCCGAGCAGGGCCGCTGCGGGGTCGGCCCCCGACTGCCCATGATGGTGATCTCGCCCTGGGCCAAGCGCAACTTCGTCGACAACTCCTTCACCGACCAGACGTCGGTGGTGCGTTTCGTCGAGGACAACTGGCTGGGAGGGCAGCGCATCGGCGACGGCAACGGTGACGCCATGGCAGGCAGCCTCGACACCATGTTCGACTTCAGCCGTCCCGCCGCCCCCAGGCTGTTCCTCGACCCGGCCACCGGTGAGCCGTTCGCCGGCGACCGGGCCTGACCGTTCCGGACCCATCAACGGGAGAAGGGGCGCCCCCGCCGCCGGTGGGCGCCCCTTTCCGGCTTGGGAGGTGCGGGGCCGGTTAGACCAGCCGCCCCGCCGGCCCCGACGCCACCGCCTCGAACACTGCGGCCGGGATCCGGCCGAGGGGAGCCAGGGCGGCCGAGGCGGCGGCCCGGACCGCGCCTTCCGGCAGACCCACCACCAGGGCCGAGCCGCCGAAGCCGCCCCCGGTCATCCGGGCCCCCGGCGCCCCGGCTGCGAGCACCGCTTCCACCACCGCGTCGAGCTCGGGGCACGACACCTCGAAGTCGTCGCGCAGCGAGCAGTGGGAGGCGTAGAGCAGATCTCCGATGCCGGCGCCGGTCCGCAGCCGGTCCACGGTCTCCTCCACCCGGCGGTTCTCGCTCACCACGTGACGGGCCCGGGCGGCCAGCGTCTTGTCGGGGCAGGAGCGGATCATCTCCGGATCCGCCTCCCGCAGGTCGACCAGCCCGAGTGCCGCGGCGGCCGCCTGGCACTCGCGCCGCCGGTCCCCGTAGCCGCCGGTGGCGTGGTCGTGGCGCACGCCGGTGTCGACGATCACCAGCGGTCCGCTCCGCTCCAGCGCCACCGGCGTGATCTCATCGGTGGCGAAGTCGATGAGCAGGGCGTGGCCGGCTTCGGCGAGCAGCACCGCCCGCTGGTCCAGGGTGCCGGTCGGCGCGCCGACGAAGCGGGCCTCGGCGTCGTGGCAGATCGCGACCAGGCCAGCCCGGCCCAGGCCGGCTCCGGTCAGGTCGTCCACCGCCACCGCCACCGCCGCGGTGAGAGCGGCGCTCGACGACAGTCCGCTGCCGGGCGGCACCGTGGAGTCGACCAGTATGTCGGCACCGGGGACCTGCACCCCGGCCCGGGCGAATGCCCAGGCCACCCCGAGTACGTAGCGGGCCCAGCCCGTCGGCCGGTCCGGTCCCAGAAAATCGAGGTCGGCCTCCACCGGGCGGTCCGGACCCTCGCCGGGTGTCTGCTGGCGGGACCAGCATCGCCACCGCCGGTCGGCCCGGAGGCCGACCGCCACGCTGGTGCGCCGGTCGAGGGCGAACGGAAGGGCCAGACCACGGTTGTAGTCGGTGTGCTCACCGATGAGGTTGACCCGCCCGGGGCCGGCCCACACCCCGGCCGCCGGCGTGCCCGTCAGGCGGAGCAGCCCGTCGGCCAGGGCGGCAGGCGCCGGACCGGGCCCGTCGCGGCGGCCTCTCACAGCAGCGCCATCCGGGCCGAGCGCAACTCGGCGGCAGCCGCCTCGGGGGCCACGTCGGTGACGAAGGCCCCACCGGCCAGCTCCGATCCGGCCAGGTACTTGAGCCGGTCCGGGGCCCGGTTCGGCGGGCAGAACTCCACGTGCAGGTGGCTGAGCGCCTCCCACCGCTCGTCGCCGTCGGTGGGCCGCTGGTGGAACGCCATGACGTAGGGAAGCGAGAAGCGCCAGAGCCGGTCGTAGATCCGGGCCACCAGGGACAGCATCGACGCCAGACCGTCCCGCTCGGTGTCGTCGAGGTCGGTCAGGGCCGGTCGGTGGACGGTCGGGGCCACCCGCACCTCATAGGGGAAGCGAGCCGAGAAGGGCACCCACGCCACCCATCCGCCCTCCTCTGCGACCACCCGCCGGCCATCGCCGAGCTCCTCCCGGACCACGTCGCAATACACGCAGCGGCCCTTCCGGGCGTGGTAGGCCCGGGCCGCCTCCAGCTCCTGCCGGGGCCGGGGCGGCACCTCGGGGTAGCCGTAGATCTGGCCGTGCGGGTGCGAAAGCGTGGTGCCCACCGTCTCCCCCTTGTTCTCGAAAGGCATCACATAGGAGATCTCCCGGTCGGCACCCAGGATGGCTGTCCGGTCGGCCCACACGTCGACCAGCATGCGGACCCGCTCGGCGTCGAGGTCGGAGAACGTGACGGCATGGTCGTCGGAGTAGACCACCACTTCGCACCGGCCGACGGCCGGGGCGGTCCGATAGAGCCCGGTGGAGTCCACCTCCGGGGCCGGTGGGTGGGGAGAGAAGGACGGGAACAGGTTGTCGAAGGTGACCACCTCGAACTCGGGGTAGGGGATCTCGGTCGGTTCCCCGCCGGGACGGGTGGGGCACAGCGGGCAGAAGTCCTCGGGCTTGTACGTGCGGTTCTGACGGTGGGTCGCGAAGGTCACCCACTCCCCGCTGGTCGGGTCGAAGCGACGTTCGGTCATGCCTGGTCCGGATCGCGTCGGTAGCGGGTTAGCCGGCGCCCGTCGGGGCGCGTCTCGGTCAGGCGCACCAGCGCCCGGGCCGGTGGTCCCGCCAGCTCCTTTCGCACCGTCGAGGTGTCCTGGCTGCCGCCGTCGATTCCCGGGCTGCTCATACCGCCTGCCGGGCGTCTTCGCTGCCCCGCTGGGCCACTACCAGCTCGCAGGCCTCGCTCAGGATCCGCCGCCCCTCTGGTGGCAGGCCGTCATCGGTTATGACCATGTCGGCGGCCTCGAGGGAGGCGATGCGCGACAGGCCCACCGTCCTCCATTTGCTGGAGTCGGCCACCACCACGACCCGTCTGGCGTTCGCCACCAGCGTCCGGTTGGTCTCCGCTTCGGCCAGATTGGGAGTGGTGAAACCGGCCTCGGGGTCCATGCCGTGCACGCCGAGGAACAGCAGATCCACATAGAGGGACCGGATGGACGCATCGGCGACCGGCCCGACCAGGGCGTCCGAGGGGGTTCGCACCCCTCCCGACAGGACGACCGGCGTGGCCGGGTCCTGGCGGTACAGCTCGGCGGCGGCGCTGAGGGAGTTGGTGAGGACGGTGATGCCGGGCACCGACGCCAGCAGCCGGGCCAGCGACCAGGTGGTGGTACCGGCCGACAGGGCTACCGAGCTCCCCGGTTGGACCACGGCCAGAGCGGCCCGGGCGATGGCCGCCTTCTCCGATGTGGCCCTTTCCAGCTTGGCGTCGAAACCCGGTTCCTCGGCACTGCGCCCCGCCGGCACCGCCCCGCCGTGCACCTTGGTGAGCACGCCGGCTTCCTGCATGCGCTCCAGGTCGCGCCGGACGGTCATCTCCGACACCCCGAGCGCAGCGGCCAGGTCGGCCACCCGCACCGCCCCGGACTGCTCCAATTGCTCGGCAATCCGCCGTTGCCGCTGACTAGCCAGCACCGGGCACCACCCCTCCCGCCGCCACCGCCCCGCCGGCGGGTGCCAGCACCAGGGCCTCTCCGGGGCCTAGTTTCACGGTCCCCGAGCGTAGCGAGCCGGTGAGCAGATCCTTACGCTCGCGGCTGCCGATGTCGACCCGCCTCTCACCGTCGGTGTGGTTGATCAGGAAGAGGTGGTCGCCCCGGCGGACCGCCTCCACTCCGGGCGGTACCGGGGCCGCCGGGCTGACCCGGGCCCAGGCGGCGGCGTGAGCCAGGACCGCGGCGGTGGTCTCCGGGTCCGGGCTGGTCGCCAGGTAGTAGGCCGTTCCCCTGCCGTGGTCGTTGACCGTGACCGCCGCTCCACCCCGCAACGGGCCGCTGGCGACGCTCGCCAGCACCCTCGCGCGGCGTAGCTGCAGCCGCTCCTGCCACCGCCGGGCCACCGATCCGGCATGGGCCAGGGGTCCTTCCAGCCGGTCGGTTGCACCCACCGGCATGGGGGCGAATTCTTCGACGGCCAGGCCCAGCATGTCCCGCCACGGCGCCGGGTAGCCGCCCAGCCGGATCCGGTCCTCGGTATCGACGATGGCCGAGAAGTAGGTGACCACGGCCACCCCGCCGGCTCTGACGTAGGCGTCGAGATTGGCCGCGGCGCCGTCGCTGACCGAGTACAGGGCAGGGACCACGACCATCCGGTAGCCGGGCAGGTCGGCGCTGGGATGGGCCACGTCGACCACCACCCCGGCTGCGTGCAGCGGCCGGTACATCTCGAGCAGGACGTCCACCTGGCGCAGGTCGCTGGAGGGGTGCGAATCGAGTTCGAGACCCCACCAGCTCTCCCAGTCCAGCAGGATGGCCACGTCAGCGGGGACGGGCTGGCCCGCCACCGCTTCGAGCCGTCGGAGGTCCGCCCCAAGGGCCACGACATCGCGCCACTGGCGGGTGTCGGTCCCGGCATGGGGGACCATCCCGCTGTGGAACTTCTCCGCGCCGGCGGCCGAGGCCCGCCACTGGAACTGGAGAACCGCGTCAGCGCCGCGGGCCACCGCCTGGAGGCTCCAGGTCCGGTACTGGCCCTGCGACTTCGCCACGTTGACCGCCCGCCAGTTGACCGCACCCGGAGCCTGCTCCATCAGATACCAGGGGCGCCGTCCCCCCAGGGAGCGGGTTAGGTCGGCCACCAGAGCAGCGCCGATGTGGGCGTCGGCGTCGGCCGGGTCGGGGTAGCGGTCCACCGACACCAGGTCCATCTCCGCGGCCCACGCCCACCCGTCGGTCGGACGGAACAGGCCCATCAGATTGGTGGTCACCGGCACTTCGGGCGTCAGATCCCTCAGGACCGCCTTCTCGGCGCGGTAGCAGGCCAGCAACTCCTCATTGCTGAAGCGGGCGTAGTCGAGTTGCTGGGCCGGATTCGGGAAGGTGGGGGCAACCCGGGGCGGCATTACCTCGTCGAAGCTGCGGTACCTCTGGCTCCAGAAGGCGGTGCCCCACGCCCGATTGAGGCCGTGGACATCGTGGTAGCGCTGCTGCAGCCAGCGCCGGAATTCCGAAGCCGACCTGTCGCAGTAGCAGGCCGGTACGTGGCAGCCGTACTCGTTGCCGATGTGCCACAGCTCGAGGGCCGGGTGGCCCCGGTACCGCTCGGCCAGGCGGGTAGCCAGGTCCACCGCGGCCTCCCGGTACGCCGGGGAGCTCGGGCAGTAGTGCTGGCGGCCACCGGGGGACAGCCGCACGCCGGCGGCGGTGACCGGGAGTATCTCCGGATGGGCAATGGCCAGCCAGGGCGGCGGTGAGGCGGTGGCGGTGGCCAGGTCCACCCCGATCCCGGCTCCGCCCAGGAGGTCGAGCACCCGGTCCAGCCACCCGGCGTCGAGTTCGGCGCCGGGGCTGGCCTGCAGCTCCCCCCACGAGAACACTCCGACGGTCACCAGGTCGACGCCGGCCTCCGACATCAGTGCCACGTCCTCGGCCCAGACCTCCTCCGGCCACTGCTCGGGGTTGTAGTCGCCGCCGTAGCGGATCCCGCCACGGCTCAAAGCTTCACGCTCCCCGCAGTGAGCCCGGATCGCCAGAACCGCTGCAGCGACAGGAAGGCGATCACCAGCGGGATGACCGAGACGAGGGATCCGATGATGACGTAGCTCACGAGCTGCGGTGCCTGTCCGTACTGGTCGTTCCAGGAATACAGGCCCAGGGTGACCGGGTACAGGCGCTGGTTCGACAGCATCACCAGCGGCAGGAAGAAGTTGTTCCAGATGGCCACGAACTGGAAGAGGAAGATGGTGACCATGGCCGGGGACATGATGCGGGCCGCGATGCTGACGAAGGTACGGACCTCCCCGGCTCCGTCGATGCGGGCCGCTTCCAGCAACTCGTCGGGGACCGAGGCGGCCGCGTAGATGCGGGCCAGGTACACCCCGAACGGGCTCACTATCGAAGGCAGGAACACCGACCAGTAGGTGTTGGTCAGATGGACCTTGCTCATGAGCAGGTACAGCGGCAGTGCCAGGGCCGTGCCCGGTACCAGCACGCCACCCAGGATTACAGAGAAGATCAGCTCCCGGCCCCGGAACCGGTACTTGGCCACGGCGAAGCCGGCCGCCGAGGACAGCACGGTGGCGACAACGGCGCCGATCCCGGCGTACAGCACCGTGTTGATCAGCCAGCGCAGGTAGATGTCACCGTTGTAGGAGAAGAGGCCGGTCAGGTTGCTCCACAACTCGAAGTGGCTGAACCACAGTCCCTCGCTGGCGTAGAGGGCGCTGGGGCCTTTGGTGGAGGACACGATCAGCCACCAGGCGGGCAGCAGGAAGTACACCCCGATCACGAACAGGAAGGCGGTGGCCAGCAGGCTGCTCCTGTTGAAGGTGGTCTCGGACCGGCGCCGGGTCCGAGTCCGGGTGGTGGATGGGCGCTGGCTGGACGGCAGGGCGGCGGATTCGGCGAGCACGGCTAGCTCCCCAGCCCGCCGCGCCGCGAGGTCAGGCGCAGGAAGCCGAACGAGAGTATGAAGGTGCCCACCGCCAGCAGCACGGCGATGGCCGCCGCCTCATTGGGGTTGTTGGCGGTGAAGGCCTGGGTGTAGGCGTCCAGGTTCGGGGTGAAGGTGCTCGAGATGTTGGTGGTCACCGACCTCAGGACCTGCGGCTCGCTGAACAGCTGCAGGGTGCCGATGATGCTGAATACAG
>JAKAXN010000350.1 GCA_021816565.1 Actinomycetes bacterium | reverse complement strand
GTCGATCTCGGCCCAGGCCGGCCGGCACTCGTAGGGGGCGGCCGCGCCGGGCGGGGGGGCGCCGGAGGGGCCGGCAACCGATCCGGGGCCGGGCCGGGCCGGGCCGGCCGTCACCGGCGGCCCCCGGCGGGCGACCGGGACAGGAGATCCGACACCAGGTCCGCCAGGTCGGTGGCCACCAGGCCCTCCGCCCGGCCCCGGGCCGCGGCCCGGCCGTGGGTGTGGGCGGCCAGGGCGGCCGCCTCGAGCGGGGGCAGGCCCCGGGCCAGGAACGCCGCGATGACCCCCGACAGCACGTCGCCGGTGCCGGCGGTGGCCAGCCGGGACGACCCCGACGAGGAGAGCAGCACCCTCCCGTCCGGGGCGGCCACCACCGTCGTCGACCCCTTCAGGAGCACCACCGCCCCAGTCTGGCGGGCCGCCGCGGCCACATCGGCGATGCGGTCCTCCCCGGGCGGGTGGCCGGTGACGCGCGAGTACTCGCCTTCGTGGGGGGTCAGCACCATGGGTGCGGAGCGGGCCGCCGCCACCTGGGCCACGGCGTCGAGATCACCGAGGGCGGTGATGGCGTCGGCGTCGACGACCGCCGGCGCCCCGCTGGCCCGCAGGAACCGGCCCACCGGGGTGTCGGCCCCGGTCCCCCCGTCGGGGCGTCGGGCCCTCGCCGACAGCCCGGGCCCGATGACCACGGCCCGGGCCCGGCCGGCGGCCTCCACCGCCTGGTCCACCCAGTCGTCGCCGGAGAGGCTCACGCCGACCTGTTCCCCGGGCGGCAGCCCGCCGCCCGGCGGGGCGCCGGGCACCCCGACCAGGGCGTAACCGGCGCCGGCCCGCATGGCGGCCCGGGCGGCCATGAGGGGGGCGCCGTTCATGGCCTCGGAGCCGCCGACGACCATGACCGCGGTCTGCCACTTGTGGGCGTGGCGGCCCCGGGCCGGCAGCAGGGCCAGGTCGGCGTCGGTCATCAGCCACATCCGGGCCGACCGGGCGGCCCGCTCACCGAGCCCGATGTCGGCCACCTCGACCGCGCCGCAACGGTCCGGGCCCCCGGCCAGCAGCAGGCCCGGCTTGTAGGAGGCGAAGGTCACCGTGCGCTCGGCGGCCATGGCCTCACCGGTTCCGGTGAGGCCCGACAGCCCGGAGGGGATGTCCACCGCCAGCACCGGGACCGGGCCCGGGTCGGGCGGGGCGTAGGGGCGGCTGAGGCCGGTGCCGTAGGCGGCGTCGACGATCAGGTCGGCCGGCCCGGGCCGCGCCCCGGGAGCCAGGGCCGACGGGTCGACCACGCGGACCGCCGCCCCCCAGCGGGCCAGCCAGCGGGCCGCGACCCGCCCGTCGGCGCCGTTGTTGCCCCGGCCGGCCACCACCAGGACCCGCCGCCCGTAGGCCCCGCCCATCATCCGCCGGGCGGCGTGGGCCACCGCGAAACCGGCCCGCTCCACCAGCTCCTCCACCGGCTCGGGAGCCGACCGGTCGACCGCTCCCATCTCCTCGGGGGTGAGGACCGGTATCACGCCACGGCCACCACGACGGCGGAGGCGACGGTGTCGGTGTGGGAGATGGAGACGTGCCAGCCGCCCACCCCGAGCCGGCCGGCCAGGTCGCCGGCCCGGCCGTCCACCGCCAGGAGCGGGCGCCCACCCGCCTGCCTGACGGTGGAGATGTCAGCCCAGTCCACCGCGCCCAGACCCACACCGAGAGCCTTCATGACCGCCTCCTTGACGGCGAAGCGGCCGGCCAGGGTGGGCGCCGGCCGGGCCAGCCCGGAGGCGTAGGCCAGCTCGTCGGCCGAGAACAGCCGGCCGGCCAGGGCCGGCCGTCGCTCCAGGATCCGCTCGAAGCGGGGGATGTCCACCAGGTCGGTGCCCACGCCGATCACCGTGCCCGGACCGCCGCCGGTCACGCCCGGGCGGAACGCCAGCGCCGGGCCAGCTCGTAGACGGGGCAGGTCAGCAGGTCCACCACCGTCTCCTCCCCCAGACGGCTGAGGTCGAACGCCGGCTCGGTCTCGGTGACCGCGTCGGAGAGGGCATTGAACCGGGTGCGGTAGCCGGCCAGCACGGCGGCGGCCCGCTCGGCCGGCATCCGGTCGCGGAAGCGGACGTGCAGCAGCGTCATGCCGGTCACCTGCTGGCCCTTGGCCTCGGGGACCAGGACCACCGTGCGGCCGTCGCTGGCCCCCCGGACCACCGTCACCTCCCGCTCCTCGGCGGCCCGGTGCTTGCTGCCGAGCAGCCGGGGGTCCCGGTCGGTACGCGACGCCAGCTGGCGGGCCACCCCGCCGCGGTCCAGCACCGAGGCGGTGGGCGACGGGCCCCAGTCGATCCGGTACCGGGTGAAGCCGAGGACCTCGGCCACCGCCTCGTCGAGCGCCCCCAGGGTGCGCAGGGCCCGGTAGCCCAGGGTGTCGGGAGCGGCCCCGGCGTCGAGGGTGGCCCGGACCAGCGGCACCCCGAACAGGGCGTCCTCGCTGCGGGAGATGCCCACCGTAACCGTCTTGGCCTGGTGCTTGATGGCGTCCACCGGCCGGGTCAGCTGGTCGACGCCCTCGCTCACGGCGTCGAGCAGGTCGGAGAGGAGCGCCGCGGGGGTCCCGATCTTGCCGGTCTCGGACTCGTAGCCCTCGAGCGGCAGCATCCCGGTGGCGTAGCGCAGCAGGGCGACCAGGCGCACCGCGGTGCTGGCCTCCAGGTTGCCGTTGTAGCTGCCGTCGCGCAGCCCGGCCAGGAAGGGGGCGGCCGCCGCGGACAGGTCGGGGGCCAGCCGCTCCAGGATGGTGTCGGGGTCGGCGCCGGCGGCCCGTTCCAGAACGCTGCGCACCCCCCGCAGGATGCGGGCCTGGGCGTCGATGGACAGCGCGGCCTCGTATCCGAAGAGGTGCCCGACCATGGCGGAGAGCACGAACGCCACCGCCGGGTCGATGCGCGGCACGGTGATCACCTCGCGCACCACGGCGGCGAAGCGGGCCTCCTCCCCCTCGGCGGCGATGACCACCGGGGCGGCCTTGTGGGCCCGGTAGATGGCCACCTCCTTGGCCACGTCGTCGGCGTTGGGGCCGTGCAGGCCGGCCGCGCAGACCAGGATGAGCGGCTCGCACGACAGGTCGATGTGCTTCTTGTCCTCGGTGGTGTCAGCCGAGATCGACCGGTAGCACAGCTCCGAGAGCTTGATGCGCACCTCCGAGGCGGCGACGTGGTCGGGGCCGCTGCCGACCACCGCCCAGTACCGCCGGGGCGGGGCGGTGGCCGCGGCGATACGGCCGATCTCCTCCCTGCGGGCCAGGACCTGCTCCATGGCCGCAGGCAGGTCGCGCAGGGCCCGCAGGACGGTGTCGACGGTGGCCGGGTCGGCGCCGCCGGGGACCTGCTGGGCCAGGCCGGCGGCGATCAGCCAGCCGGCGGCGATCTGGGCGTAGAAGGCCTTGGTCGAGGCCACGCTCATCTCCACGTCGCGCCCGTCCGAGGTGTGCAGCACCCCGTGGGCCTTGGCCGCCAGATCGCTGTTGCGCCGGTTGACCACCGCCACCACATGGGCGCCCCGGGTGCGGACCAGGTCGACGGTGCGGTTGGTGTCGGTGGTGGTCCCGGACTGGCTGATGGCCACCACCAGGGTGTCGCTCATGTCGTCGGACAGGGCGAAACCGGACAGCTCGGTGGCCGGCATGGCCCGCACCGGGAACCCGGGCAGGCAGGTGCGCAGGGCGCTGGCCACCGCCTGGCCGGCCACCGCGGCGGTGCCCTGGCCGATCACTATGACCCGGCGCACCGCCCCCGATGCCAGAGCCGACGACAGCTGGGACGGGATGGTGTCCTCGCCCACCCGGGCGCTGAGCGTGGCGTCGGCCCCGACGGCGATGCGACCCCGGATGGTCTTTCGGAACGAGTCCGGGGCCTCGGTTATCTCCTTCAGCAGGAAGTGCTCGAAGCCCCGCCGGTCGATGTCGCGGGTGGTGATCTGGGCGGTCACCACGTCACCGGCGGCGACCGGCACGGCGGCCCCGCTGTAGCGGCGGCGCTCGATGCCGTCGACGGTCCCGGCCCCGGGACGGGACAGCACGATGGTCTCCCCGCCGGTGGTCTCGCCGTCCATGCGGATGTAGCGACCGGTCTCCTCCACCAGGCCGTACGGCTCGCTGGCCACCACGAAGGCGTCACCGGCCAGGCCCACGTAGAGCGACTGGCCCGATCCACGCAGGGCCAGCAGCAGCTCGTCGGGGGCGTCGGCGGCCGCCGCGGCGATGGCCACCGACCCCTCGAAGCGGGCCACCGAACGGGCGAAGGCCTCGTGGACGGGCAGCCCGTCGGCCATCCGGCGCGAGACGATGGTCGGTATCACCTTGGCGTCGGTGGTCACCTCCGGGGCCACCGACAGCCGCTCGGACTCGCGCAGCTCGGCGTGGTTGTCGACGTCTCCGTTGAGTGCAGCGGCCAGGTACGGCGCCCCGGGCCGGTCGGTCTCCTCCGAGTTGACCGGATGGGCGTTCGGCTCGGAGATGATGCCCACGCTGGCCCAGCGGGTGTGGGCCACGACGGTGGTCCGGGCGGTGGGCGCCTCGACGGCCCGGGCCAGCAGTGGGTCGGCCTGGATGGAGGCCCGGAGGCACCTGACGTTGTCCCCCAGCTCGCCGATCTCGGCGGCCGCCTTGTAGACGAAGTTGACCGTCCCCGAGGCGAAGCGGACCGACCCGGAGGAGAACAGCGGGTCCCGGTCCCGCCCGGCCACCAGGGCGGCCACCTCCGGCGCGGCCGGGTCCAGGTCGTGACCGGCCACCATCACGTGCACGCCGGCGGAGTCGCGCCCGCGCACCTCGAGACGGTCGAGGGAGGCCAGGGCCACGCCGATGGACCACCAGCCGTCCAGGTTGGCCACCGAGGCGGCGGGCCGCTCCCCGAACAGGGCGGCGACCCGGCGGGCCATCTCCAGCCGGTCGTGGGCCACGGCCCACCATGCGTCCTTGAGGGCGACCAGCGAGGCGCTGATCCGCTCCTGGTCCTCCGGCCGGAGGTCCACCGCGGCGCGGTCGAATGCCGCCTCGAGGGCCGAGACGCCGTTCGCCACGGCATCGATGCGGCCCTCGAACGCCCCGACG
>JAKAXN010000349.1 GCA_021816565.1 Actinomycetes bacterium | reverse complement strand
TCCTCCGCCGATGCGGTCACCCTGAGCAGCTTCCACCGGGCCAAGGGCCTGGAGTGGGACCGGGTGTGGGTGGCCGGGGTGGAGGAGGGCCTGGTGCCCCTGGGCCGCTCGGATTCGGGGCCGGCCGAGACGGAGGAACGGCAGTTGCTCTACGTGGCCCTGACCCGGGCCGTGGAGGTCCTGTCGGTGTCGTGGGCCCGCAACCGGTCCTTCGGGGGCCGGGCGGTGCCCCGCCAGCCGTCGCGGTGGCTGGCGGCCATGGAGACCGCCTCGGGCGGCGATCCCGGGCCCGACGCCCCCGGCGGCGCACCCGACGTCGAGCGGTGGCGGAGCCGCCTGGCCGAGCAGCGGGCCGGTCTGCGCCAGGCCGGCGGGGGCCGCCCGGGAGGGCGGGCCCTCCGCTCGCCGTGGCCCGAGCCGGACCGGGAGGTGCAGGCTGCGCTGCGGGCGTGGCGGACCGAGACGGCCCGCCACAGCGGCGTGCCGCCCCATGTGCTGCTCCACGACGTCACCGTGGAGGCCCTGGCCGGTCTCAAGCCCACGACCATGGAGGAGCTGCTGGCCGTGCCCGGTTTCGGGCCGGTGAAGGCCCAGCGCTACGGGGCCCCGATACTGGACATTCTGGCCGACAGGGCTGCTTCGGCCTGATAGCGGCGGAACCGGGGGGAGACGCCCGCCCCGAATGTGAGTAGCATGAACCCGTGAGCGCGTGGTACTCGATTGAGGTTTTCGACGGGGCCACATCAGCGTCGGTCTGGGCCGAGGCGTACCGCGACGTCCTCATGGAAGCGGCTATCACCTCCGGCGCGTCCGACTGGTCGTGGCACCGCCACACCTGGGGTGTGGTGTTCGAGGTTTCGTTCAGCGAAGAGCAGGCATGGGAGGGTTACACCAACCTGGCCCTGGTCAAGGCGGCGCTCGACGCCGTGCCGGACCCGGTCACCGGCTTGATCGTGTACCGGGGCCGGGGCGGCAGTTCCGGGGCGTCGTTCCCGCGCAAGCCCCGCCCGCTGGTCGGCTCCGGTTCGGCGGCCCTGCCGCTGCCGTGGGTCTTCGCCTCCGACGAGATCCCGGCCGTCACCGCCCTGCCCCGCCCCTTCCTGGCCGGCGCCGCCCGCTAGCACCCGGCGCGGACTCCGGGATCAGGCGTCCCGGCGTTCCCGCTGCGCGGCCAGGGCGCTGAAGTTCTCGGGGCTGATGGTGATGAAGAGCCCGGTGGCCTCCGCCGTCAGATCCTCCCCCGCCAGCAGCCGCCCGGCGGTGACCACCTTGCGGCCACTCACCGACTCCACCCGGCCTTCGAAACGCAGGTCGGCGTTGAGCGGGGTGGGCCGGCGGTACCGGATGGTGAGGGTCCCGGTCATGCCCACCTGCCCCGACAGGGACTGGGTCAGGCCCAGGACCTCGTCGAACGCAGCGGCGACGAACCCACCGTGGACGCAGCCGGGCGGACCCTCGTAGGCGATGCCGAAGCGGGCCCGGCCCACCACGATCCCGTCCTCCACCCCGACGTGGATGGGCGGGGCCAGCGGGTTGGACAGGCCGAGCTGCGGTGACCAGTCGAAGAAGGCCCGGTCGTGGAACAGCCCCGACGCCTCGGAGGACCCCTCGTAGCGGCGCACCGCGGTGTAGGGCCCCAGCAGGGCCTCCACCTGCTCGAGTTGCTCCCGGGCCCGCCCCAGCACCTCTGTGGGGGCGGACGTGGCCGTCAGGCGGTCGATGACCCGCCGCAGCGCCTCCCCCACCTCCCGGGAGGCGGTAACCGCCGGTTCGCCGGCCGGCTCCCGTATGGCGGCCAGGGCCCGGGCCAGCCGGTCGGCCAGGATCGGATCGGGCGACGCCTCACCGGCTTCCGCGCCGTTCATCGGGCCACCTCGACGTCGACGAACACCGGGGCGTGGTCGGAGGGCTGCTTGCCCTTGCGGGCGTTGCGGTCCACCAGCGCCCAGCGCATGGCGGCCACCAGCGGTTCGCTCATGAGCAGCAGGTCGATGCGCATGCCCCGGTGCTCGTGGAAGTCCCCCGCCCGGTAGTCCCAGTAGCTGTAGAGGCGGTCGTCGGGGTAGCGGCGCCGGAAGGCGTCGACCAACCCCCAGTCCTCCAGGGTCTGCAGGGCCCGACGCTCCGGCTCGCTCACGTGGGTGGAGCCGGCGAAGCGGGACGGGTCCCAGATGTCGGCGTCGGTCGGGGCGATGTTGAAGTCGCCGCACACGGCCACCCGCTCCGTCGGCCGGGCCAGGGCGTCGAGGTGGTCTCTCAGCTTGGCCATCCACGCCAGCTTGTACACGTAGTGGTCGGAGTCCAGGCTGCGGCCGTTGGGGACATAGACGCTGGTGACGTGCACCCCGCCGCAGCGGGCCGAGATGATGCGGGTGTCGGAGTCCGGCTCGAGGGATGACACGAAGCCGGCCACCGGGTCCTCGATGCCGACCCTCGACAGGATGGCCACCCCGTTCCACTGGCCGTCCCCGTGGTGGATGCTGTCGTAGCCGAGAGCCGAGAAGGCCATGTGGGGGAACGCGGCGTCGCTCAGCTTGGTCTCCTGGAGGCAGACCACGTCGGGCCGGGCGTAACCCAGCCACTCCTCCACCCGGGGGAGGCGGGCTTTGAGCGAGTTGACGTTCCAGGTGGCGATCCGCATGACCCGACAATGGTAGGGAACGCGGCCGCCCTCTAGCCGCTCCGGCGACCCGACCTCCTCGGCCCGGGCGGGCTGGTGTCCTCGCCGGGCCCCCGGCCGTCGGTCTCGCCTCCGCCGGCAGCGGCCTTCGCTGCGGGAGCCTTGCGGGCCACGGTCTTCTTCGCCGGAGCCTTCTTCGCCGGAGCCTTCTCTGCCGCAGGCTTCCGGGCCGGGGCCTTCTCTGCCGCAGCCTTCCGGGCCGGGGCCTCCTCGGCGCCCGGGGCAGCAGCCTTCGCCGCGGCCTTGCGGGCCGGAGCCTTCTTCGCCGGGGCCTTCTTCGCCGGGGCCTCCTCTTCCGGCACCCCTGCGGCAACCTTCGCCGCGGCCTTGCGGGCCGGGGCCTTGCGGGCCGGGGCCTTGCCGGCCGGGGCCTCGGCCGACCCAGCCTCGGCCGCCGGCGCCTCCCCGGCAGCCAACTTGCGGGCCGGGGCCTTCCGGGCCGGGGCCTTCTTCGCCGGAGCCTCCTCTGCCGCAGCCTTGCGGGCCGGGGCCTTCCGGGCCGGGGCCTTCTTGGCCGCCGGGGCCGGGGCCGCGCCCTCCGCCTCCTCCGCCGGCTGGCCGGTCACCCGCGCCGGCGCCCGGCGGGCCGCGGTCTTGCGGGCCGGGACCTTCTCCGGGGCCGGCGCCTCTTCAGCCCCGGCCCCGGCCGGCACCGCCGCCGGGGTGGAGGCCGGCGGCACTGGACCCGCCGGCGCCAGCATGGCGCCGGTACGGGCCGGGCTCCTTCTCGGCCCGAC
This sequence comes from Actinomycetes bacterium, assembly GCA_021816565.1. The sequence continues at coordinate 1,679 of JAKAXN010000349.1, read as the reverse complement.
CCGGCGGACCGGGGCGGGCAACTCCTCCGCGGGAGCCGCCCGCTCCTCCTGTGCGCCCGAAGCCGGGACGGGCTCCCCGACCGGCGGGGTCGGCGCCCTCCGGGCCGGCGCCCGCCTGCGGGCCGGAGCCGCCTTTCCGGCGGGCTCGGCCGGTCCAGCCTCCTCGCCGGCCACCCCGGAGGGGGTTGGCTCCGCCAGCCCTGCAGCCTCGGCGACCTCAGCGGCGGTCCGGCGACCCCGGCGGGGCGGGGCGGCCTCCCCGGCAGCCACCTCGGCACCGGCCGTCTCCTCCCCGGCGCTGCGGCCACCCCGCCTCCGGCCGGTCTTGGGCCCCGACGGCTTGGTCTCGCCCCTGATCTCGGCCTCGACCGTCTCGGGGGTGGGGGCACCGGCCAGATGGGCGAAGCCGGGCAGGGCCAGCTCGATGCCGCGACGCTGCGGGTCGAACGCCTGGACCACGAAGGTGAGGCTCTCGCCCTTGGCGACGACCTCGCGGGCCTTGCGGGGGGGAGGGTCCGCCATGGCCGACAGCGGCACGTAGCAGCGGGCCCCGTCAGCGTCGACGAAAGCGCCGTGGGACGAGTACTCGACCACCGACCCGACGACCTCGTTACCCAGCGGATGGGCCGCGATGAAGGTGATGAACGCCAGCGGCTCGTTGACCGGCTCGGCGGGGGGCGCCCCGCCCCGCCGGCGCCGGGACTTGCCTCCCCCGCTCTCGGCCTTCGGCTCGACCACTTCCTGCGTGGCCCGGGCGATGGCCCGGTCGACCACCTTCGGGCGGGCCCGGCCCGGCTTCTCCCCGGCTCCCTTGAGACCCCCGGTCGCCTCCTCGCCCTCGGCCCGCTTGCGCCGCTTGGCCTCCTTGACCACCTCACGGCTCTTGGCGCCGCGCACCGGGGAGCGGTCCATGAAGATCCAGCCGACGCCCGGTACGGGCTTGCCGCCGATCAACCGGCCCTTCTCGAACAGCCAGGTGTGCTCGCCGTGGAACTCCTGGAAGGAGTCGTTCGAGAGCACGGTGGCGCCGATCTTCTCGGCGATCCTGAGCAGGAAGGCGTCGCCCCGTCCTATGGCCCCGGCCGGGGGCGACACGACCTCGCCGGCCTCCTCGGCCGCCTCGAACGCCGCAACCTCCGAGGGATCGATGCGGTGGCCGAACGAGGCGTCGACCACCACCGTCACCTCATCGGTGGGGTTCTCGGATATGAACTCGCGTACCGCCTGGTCCAGCTGTTCCAGACTGGGCATGTTGCGGCCCTCGGTTGCGAGATTGGATCCATCTACTATGACGTGCCGCGTTGCCATGACTACGTAGAGTCAAGCAGCCCGGGACACCCAAGCAGTGGAACCCCCGGGTCATCCCCCTCATCGCCGTGGAGTTCCCGTGACCAGTATCACCGAGGTAAAGGCCGTGCTGTGGGATTTCGGCGGGGTGATCACGACCAGCCCCTTCGACGCCTTCTCCCGCTACGAGGCCGACAACGGCCTCGAGCCGGGGCTGATCCGCCGGCTCAACGCCACCAACCCCGATTCGAACGCCTGGGCCCGCTTCGAGCGCTCCGAGGTGTCGGCCGCCGAGTTCGCCACCCTCTTCGAGGCCGAGGCGGCGGCCGCCGGCGCCGTGGTCGACGCAGTGGCGGTGATGGCCATGCTCAGAGGCGAGCTGCGCCCGGCCA
>JAKAXN010000348.1 GCA_021816565.1 Actinomycetes bacterium | reverse complement strand
CCCTCCGGCGTTGGGCGGGATCGGCCGGGGCCGGCTGCTGAGTGACTCCGTCGATGTCGTTGCGGTAACGGGCAAGGGCAGCGGACAGCTGGGACGCCCGGAGGCCGGTCCGCATGCTGAACTCGGCCACGGCCCCCGAGGTCTCGCGGGACCGGGCTGCTCTCGACTCCACCACCTCCAGCGCCCTCTGTTCTGCCTCGACCTGCTGGTCGAGTCGGGCCAGCTCGGGCATCACGTGGACGTCGTGCCGCTGCTGGGCGTCGGCTTCCCGGGTCTCCCAGACTGAGACTTCCTTGCCTGCGGCCCGGCGCTGCCGCCAGCTGGGGGCGTGCTGGGCTTCGTACTCGGCCCGTCGGCGGGCGGTGCGGGCCTGCTCGAGGTTCCGGACGGCGCGGCCGGCGTCGCTGTCGAGGTAGGTGCCGGTTCCCCGCCGGAGGTCGGCCCTGGCCTCCATGGCCCGCTCCAGGTCAGCCCGGGCGTCGGACACGGCCTGGTCGAGCCCTGGCGCCCGGATGCCGGTCACCGCGTGGTGGGTGATCCGGAGCCTGGCGGCGGCGACCGCCGCCGCCCGGGCCCGCTGGTCCATCGCCTCGGGTCGCAGCCGCTCGTTGGCCAGATCCCAGTCGGGCGGGGTCAGATCGATGGCCCAGCCCGGGCTGCGCCGGCGGTCCCAGTCGCGCTGGAGGTCCTCGACGGCCTGGCCGGCGCTGTCGGCCGCGGCCCAGATGTGGGTGGACTCGCGGGCCCGGCTCATGGCCACGTAGGCCAGCTCCCGTCCGCCGCCGTCGGCGAGGAGGTGGGCCCGGTCGACGGTGGCGCCCTGGGCCCGGTGCACGGTCGTGGCATATCCGTGGCCGAGCCGATCGGCCGCCGCCTGTTCGCCGGTCAGAGTCACAGTCCGGCCGTCGCCCGTGCGGATGACCAGGGCCCCGGCGGATGGGTCGACCGTCTCGACGACAGCGCCCTCGGAGGTGACCAGGACTCCGCCGGGCCCGGGAGCGAGAGTCACGACCTGGTCGCCGGCCCGGTAGGCCAGCCCGCCCTGGCACACCAGCTCCGGGCCGTTGAGGCGGCCGGCGCCGGCCATCCAGTCCCGGGCCCGGGCGTTGAGGGCGGCCACGTTGGCCCGCCGCCAGGCATACATCGAGGACTGCCGACCGGCGGCCAGGTCTGAGGCCCAAGCGTCCACCATCGCCTGCAGGGCCCGGTCACGGTCGGCGAGCGGGTGGATCCGTCCTCGCTCCTCGTACCACGACACCGCCCGGCCCACGTCGCCTTCGCGCAGCTCGGCCAGGGCCTGGCGTTCCCCGGCGTCGTGCTGCCGGCGGTTCTCCACCAGTCGGTGGAGCGCCTCGGGATGGCGCTCGACGAGCGCCTGGAGGGCGCCGCCGGGTCCGACGGCGGCCAGCTGGCGGTGGTCGCCGGCCAGCACCAGCTTGGCCCCGGCGGCCTCGATGTGGCCGGCCAGGCGGGCTAGTGCGACGTCGTCGGTCATCCCCGCCTCGTCGCAGACCACCACCGTCCGGTCGTCGATGATCAACTCTCCGCGATCGAGCCGGCCCGTCAGGCTGGCCAGGGTGCGGGACTCACCGATCTCGGCCTGCTCGCCCAGGTTCCGGGCCGCCTGACCGGAAGTGGCGGTCCCGACCACCCGGCAGCCGGCCGCTTCGAAGGCGGCGGCCACGGCCCTGAGCATGGTCGTCTTGCCGGCGCCGGCCACGCCCACGACCAGTTCACATCCTCGTCCCGAGGTGCAGATCGCCCCGGCGGCGGACCGCTGCTCGGCCGACAGGCGGCCGCCGTCCAGGCCCGATTCCACCGCGGCTACGGATCGCGCCACCCCGGCGGCATCGACGGCTGGAGCGTCGTCGCGGTCGACCTGGCGGCCCAGGCAGTCGGCGATGGCCCTCTCCGTGGCCACCACTGACGCCAGGGTGTAGGGGCGCTCCCGGGCGCCGGGGACCCCGACCAGAGGCACCATCTCCGGGTCGGCCAGGGCCCGGTCGGCGAGGACCTCGACCAGGCGGGGATCCTGGCCGTACAGGTGCGGGGCCAGGGCCACGATCACGTCCCGGCGGAAGAACACCTTGCGTCGGGCCAGATCGCCGTCCGGTCCGAGGGTCTCGGAGAGAATCTGTCGGGCCTGTCTCAACCCCATCTGCCTGATCGGCGCAGAAGCCCCGGCGGCGGCATCGATGGCGGCAGCCAGCCGATCCACCGGCCACCCGACGGACGCCAGCTCGGCCTGCCACCGCTCCATCAGCTGCCCCTCCAACCCCTCTGTCTCCTTGGCCCTGCGGGTCGAGCGGGCGGCCGTCGCCCGGCCCCGGTAGCTGCGGTCGTCCCGCCGGTCGCACTCCGCGGTGATCTCGGCGGCCCGCTTGGAGTGGACTTCCTTCACCTCCTGGGGGACGCCGGCGATCCGCCAGTGACCCAACCGCCCCGACGGTCCCGGATCGGCCTCGATGCCGTAACCCAGGTCGACGGCGACCCGGGCGGCTGCGGCCCGGCCGACCATGGTGGCGGCGTGCAGATGCTCCCGCCACAGCGCCGTGTCCGGCGCCTTCCACCCGCCCCGCCCGTCGAGCATCTGAACCACGTTGGCCAGGAGCACGTGGTCGTGAGGGCACGGGTCCCCCGCTCGGGACGTGGCGTGACGGGTGTGGGCGTACACCAGACCGCCGGTGGGCGACGCGACCCGGGCCCGACCCCGCCTCCCGCCCATCTGGCGGGTCACGCCATCGAGGTAGCCGAGGGTGGCGTCGCGCTCGGCGTCCATGATCGCGTGCATGTGCTCGGCTCGGCCGATCACCCCCAGTTCGGCCACCGACTTGTGCGCTGATATCACCAGCTCCATCCCCGGTCTCTGAGCCGAAACCAGCCTGCCACCGGACACCGGATGACGGGCCCCGCCCGGCCCGAACACCGCCTCATACGCCTCGGGTCCAACCGGCCCGTCCAGGCCCAACGCCGCCGCCCCGGTCCCGCCCCAGACCAGGGGCGTCTCGCCTCTGGACGCGTAGTAGGCCTGCGCCCGGCCCGGATAATCGTCTCCCCGCTCGAGCACCGTGGCCCGGTGGTACTCGACCGACTCCCGGCCCATCATTCGCATCCACGCCACGCCGCTCACCTCCCGCCCGACCCGACCTCGGCAACCTTCAGGTTGCAATCGTGTTCTCGGCTTTTGGAGGTATATCAGGTGATGGATGGTCTGTAAACGGGTTATGTGGTGACGGGTATATAGAGGTTATTAGAGGCGAATAGAATGTGGGATAGGCGTGGGCGAGGAAGGGAGAGAGTGAGGGCCGCGAAGGAGCTGCTGGCGGCCAGCTCGCCCTGTGGGTAGCCGGTACATGACGCCCGATCGCCGTAAGGGAGAGACGGCGTCCCGGAGGCGCCGGGAAGTACCGCCGACGAGAGGAGTCCCATGGCCAACACGCAGAGCATCCCCCGGCTGCTCACCATCGACCAGCTGGCCGAGCGGCTCGGCACGTCCGTCCGCCACGTCCGCCGCCTGGTCGCCGAGAGGCGGGTCCCGTACGTGAAGGTGGGCCGCCTGGTGCGATTCGATCCCGACGCTGTCAACGCGTGGCTGGACGCCGCCAGCGTGGCGCCCAGGGCCCGGCATGCGTGACCGCCGACCGGGCGGGGCTGGAGCGGTCACCGACCACAGGTACGCTCGGTCCGGGCGTCGCCGGCCCGCCCGCATCGGCCGGTCTCCTTTTCAGCAGCCCTGCGACGAATGGGGGAGTGGTGACGGCACGACAGCCCGACCCGGACCACAGCAGTTCAGCGTCCCGGCGAAAGCGGAGGACGACAGGCGCGGTCGACCGCCTGCCGTCCGGTCGGTGGCGGGCCCGCTTCACCACCCCGGACGGCCGGCGGCTGACCGCCACCCGGGCGACCAAGCGGGAGGCCGACGCCTGGCTGGCCGGGCACACGACCGACATCGGCAGAGGGGTATGGGTGGACCCGGACCGGGGTCGGGTCACGCTCGCCGAGTACGCCGGCCGGTGGATCGACCAGCGCCACGATCTCCGGCCCCGCACCGCCGACGACTACCGCGACATCATCCGGGTCCACATCGTCCCGACCCTCGGCGCCATCCAGCTGGGCCGGCTCACCCCCGCCGATGTCCGGGCATGGAACGCCCGGCTGGCCGGGAAGGTCCCCGGCCGGGCCCGCAAGGCGTATCGGCTCCTCCGAACCATCCTCAACACCGCCGTCGCCGATGAACTGATCGTCCGCAACCCGTGCCGGGTCAGAGGCGCGGGCCAGGACCGCAGCGCCGAGCGGCCCATCGCCACGGTCGCCCAGGTGGCGGCCCTGGCCGACGCCGTCGACGGGCGCCTCCGGGCCATGGTGCTCCTGGCCGCCTGGTGCGGCCTGCGCCGAGCCGAGCTGCTGGCCCTGCGCCGGATGGACATCGACCTGTTACACGCCACTGTCCGGGTGGAGCGGTCCATGCACACCCTGCGGGACAACTCCGTGGTGATAGGTCCGCCCAAGACCGCGGCCGGCCGGCGCATCGTCGCCGTCCCGCCCCACATCGTCGCCGACCTGGACGCCCACCTGGCCCGCTACACAGGTCCGGACCCGGACGCCCTGGTCTTCACCGAGCCCCGGGGTGGTCCCCTGCGGCTCTACACCGTGGAGCGGGCCTGGAAGCGGGCCCGGCAGGCGGCCGGCGTCCCCCACCTGCGCCTGCACGACCTCCGCCACACCGGCAACACCCTGGCCGCCGCCACCGGGGCCTCCACCAAGGAGCTGATGGCCCGCATGGGCCACGCCAGCGCCCAGGCCGCCCTGATCTACCAGCACGCCACCGCGGAGCGGGACCGGGCCATCGCCGACGCCCTGTCCGACCTGGCCGGGCAGGCGGAGGTGGTCCCGATCGAGCGCCGCCGTGACCTGGCGGCCAACCTGACGGCCACAGAGTTAGGTCACGTTCAGGTCACGAGACCTCGTGTTGGCAGTGCCACTGACGGATCGCAGGGCTCTGACCAGGACTTTTGCGAGCACCCCCAACGGGATTCGAACCCGTGCTGCCGCCTTGAAAGGGCGGTGTCCTAGGCCGCTAGACGATGGGGGCGGGACGGTGAGATCGG
>JAKAXN010000347.1 GCA_021816565.1 Actinomycetes bacterium | reverse complement strand
ACCCTAGATCCCGCCGGCCAGGGCGTCGGCCACGGCGGCGGTGAGCCGGTCGTGGGCAGCCACGTTGGCCGCCCGGTCGGACGACACGACGCCCACGCGCACGCCCGGTCGGCCGGCGTCGGCCAGGAACCGGTCGAGAGCGGGGCGCCCGTCGAGCCGCTCGGCCGGCACCCCGTAGGCGGCGGCCAGGGCCACCAGATCGGTGCCGTGCGGGGTGCCCCAGTACCGCTCGAAGCGGCCGGGGTCGAGGACCCGGGCCTGGGGCAGGAACGAGAAGATGCCGCCGCCGTCGTTGTCCACCACCACGACCGTGAGGCTGACCTCCCGGGCCGGGGCCCACAGCAGTGAGCCGGCGTCGTAGAGGAATGCCAGGTCGCCGATCAGGGTCACGGCCGGGCGGCGTGTGGCCAGGGCCGCTCCGAGCGAGGTGGCCAGCACCCCGTCGATCCCGTTGGCGCCCCGGTTGGACAGCACCTGCACCCCCCGCCGGGGCCGGCCGAACCACTCGACGTCGCGCACCGGCATGGACGACGAGGTGACGAGCAGGCCCCCGTCGGGGACCCCGGCCAGGCAGGCCCGGGCCACTGCCGGCTCCGACCCGGCCAGCGGGCCGTCCCCACCGAGCTGCTCCTCCAGGACCCGCTGGGCCGCTTCCTCGGCCCTCAGCCACCCTTCCAGCCAGGGGCCGGGCCCGCCGGCCCGGCCCGGGACCGCCCGGGCCAGCATCCCTACCGGGGCGGCCAGCAGGTGGGAGGCCCCCCGGTCGGGGTCCGACCACCGGCCGGCCGGGTCCACCACCACCTGCGCCACACCGGGGCCGAGGGCGGCCAGCCACTGGCCCATCACCTTCGACGCCCACGGGGCGCCGAGGCGCAGCACCACATCGGGAGTCCAGCTCCGGACCGGGTCGGCCCGCAGGAGCAGATCGGCGGCGGCCACGACCGGGCCGCCGGGGACCCGGGCCCCGCTGCGGGGGTCGGCGAGCAGCGGCCATCCCAGCCGGGCGGCCAGGTCCGCCACCTGATCCGGGTCTCCGCAGCCCTCGCCGGCGATCAGCAGGCCGCGCCCCCCGGCGTGGGCCGACAGCACCGCAGCTACCGCGTCCACGGCCTCGGCGGCCGGCACCGGCAGGGCCGGGACCACCCGGTGCCACGGGCCGCCGTCGGGCCGGCCGGCCGGGGCGTCGACCGAGGCGGCAGCCCCGAGCAGGGGCTCGCGGAAGGGAAGGTTGACATGCACCGGGCCGGGGGCGGCGGCCCGGCCCAGCGCCTCGGCCACGCTGCGGCACGCCAGCGGCCGCCACGCTCCGGCGGTGTCGGCGTCGGCCACCCCGGGGTCCACCGACCAGCGGACGGCGGCCGCGAACAGGCCGTGCTGCTCGACCGTCTGGGGGGCCCCGACGTGGTGCAGCTCGGGGGGGCGGTCCGTGGTCACGGCGATGAGCGGCACACCGGCCTGGGACGCCTCCACTACTGAGGGGTGCAGCTCGACCGAGGCGGTGCCGCTGGTGGTGACCACGACCGCCGGGCGCCGGGTGGCCAGGGACAGGCCCAGGGCCATGAAACCGGCCGACCGCTCGTCGAGCACCACGTGCACCCGGATGGCGCTCTCGGCCTCCAGGGCCGCCACCATCGGGGTGGAGCGGGATCCCGGGGCGACCACCGCGTCGGTGACGCCGCAGCGGGCCCACTCGTCGCAGAGCACCGCACAGAAGGCCGCTTGGACATCAGGTGTGTGGGTCATGCCAGGATCCTCCGATGGCGTTCGCTCCCCCGCTTCACTACGACACCCGGGGCTCGGGCGCCCGGCTGGTGCTGGTCCACGGGTTCACCCAGTCCGGGCGGGCGTGGGGCCCCGTGGGCGACGCCCTGGCCGACCGGTACCGGGTGGTGGCCCTGGACGCTCCCGGCCACGGCCGCTCGGCTGCCGTCACCGCCGACCTGGAGACCGGGTCGGACCTGATGGCCCGCGCCGTCGAGGCCGAAGGCGGCCCGGCCGCCTGGCTGGGTTACTCGATGGGGGGCCGCTACGCCCTGCACGTCGCCCTGCGCCATCCGGCCACGGTCGAGCGGCTGATCCTGGTCAGCGCCACCGCCGGCATCGACGACCCCGACGAGCGGGCCGAGCGCCGGCGCTCGGACGAGGTCCTGGCCGGCCGGGTCGAGAGCGAGGGCCTGGAGCCGTTCCTGCGGTGGTGGCTGGCCCAGCCGCTGTTCCGGACCCTCCCCGCCGACGCCGAGCAGATGGAGGGCCGCCTGGAGGGCAGCCCGGCCGGGCTGGCTGCCAGCCTCCGGCTGGCCGGGGCCGGCACCCAGGAGCCGCTGTGGGACCGTCTGGGCGAGCTGTCGATGCCGGTGCTGATCCTCGCCGGTGGGCTCGACGCGAAGTACTGCGCCCTGGCCCGGCGGATGGTCGCCTCCATCGGCTCCAACGCCGAGCTGCAGATCGTTCCCGGAGCCGGCCACGCCTGCCATCTCGAGCGGCCGGAGCCGTTCCTGGCGGCGGTCACATCCTGGCTGGGGTGAGGATGCTCACAGCCAGAGTCCCACGGCGAGCAGGATCCCGAACGCCAGCTGGGTCCGGCCGGTGTCGCCCAGCACGGGTATGAGGTCGCGCCCGGCCGCCCCGGCCCGCACCCGGCGCACGGGCGGGAGGGCGATCGGCAGGGCGGCCAGGGCCAGGAGAGCCCCGACCCGGTAGGGAGCCATTCCCAGGGCGAAGACGAACGGCACCAGGATGCAGGCGACGAACAGCCGGCGCGTCGTGGCGGCTCCGACGCGCACCGCCAGGGTCCGCTTGCCGCTGGAAGTGTCACCGGGGATGTCGCGCAGGTTGTTGACGACGAGGAGGGCCACCGCGAACAGGCCGACCGGCACCGCAGCCAGCCCGGCCAGGGCGGTGAGCCGCTCCATCTGCACGTAGGCGGTCCCGGCCGTGTCCACCAGCCCGAAGAACACGAACACGAACAGCTCCCCGAACCCGGCGTAGCCGTAGGGCCTCGGGCCACCGGTGTAGAACCAGCCGGCGGCGATCGACGCGGCCCCGACCAGGATCAGCCACCAGCCGGCGTAGGCGGCCAGCACGAGCCCGGCGGCACCGGCCACCCCGAAGGCGGCGAACGCGGCCCGCTTGACCGCTCCCGGCGCGGCGAGGCCGGAGGCGACCAGGCGCACCGGGCCGACCCGGGCGTCGTCGGTGCCACGGACCCCGTCGCTGTAGTCGTTGGCGTAGTTGGTGCCCACCTGGAGGGCCACGGATACGACCAGGGCGGTCACCGCCCTCCACCAGATGACCTGCCCGCCGGCGTGGGCCACCGCCGTGCCCACCACCACCGGGACTGCGGAGGCGGGCAGGGTCCGGGGCCGGGCCCCGGCCACCCATGGATGTCTCGGACGGTTCACCGGTTGGCAAACTACCTGTCGTGCCGGAACTGGTGGCAATCGATCTCCCGGGGGGCGAGCCGTTCGTGGACGCCCTGCAGCGGGTGTGGGACGACGGCGACGCGGCTCTGCCGGTGGACCAGCGGCTCCCACCCGCCGCCCGGGCCGTGCTCTTCGAGGCCCTCGGCCCGGCCCGGGTGGTGGGCGCCGACGGCCGCCGGGCCCTCGAGGGGGGCCGCCCGGTCGAGCCGGGCGACGCCCTGGTGATGGCGACGAGCGGCACGACCGGCGTGCCCAAGGGGGTGGTGCTGACCCACGACGCGGTGGCGGCGTCAGCCCGGGCCACCTCGGCCCGCCTCGGCGTGGATCCCGGCCGGCACCGCTGGCTGGCCTGCCTGCCCCTCAGCCACGTGGGGGGGTTGTCGGTGGTCACCCGCAGCCTCTGCACCGGCACCCCCTGCGACGTGCTCCCCGGTTTCGACGCCGAGGCGGTGAGGGCCCTCTCCGGCCCCGAGGTGATGGTCTCGCTGGTGGCGACCGCCCTGCAGCGCACCCCGGCCGACCTTTTTCGCACCGTGGTCCTCGGCGGGTCGGCCCCGCCGGCGCAGCTCGCGGCGAACGTGGTCACGACCTACGGGCTCACCGAGACCGGCAGCGGCGTCGTCTACGACGGGCTGCCCCTCGACGGGGTGGAGGTCGACGTGGACGGGGCCAGCGGGGAGATCCGCCTGCGGGGTCCCATGCTGCTGCGCTGCTACCGGGACGGCACCGTTCCCCTCGACCCCGACGGCTGGTTCGCCACCGGGGACGTGGGCGGCTTCGACGGCGACGGCCGGCTGACCGTCCACGGGCGGGTGACCGACATGATCATCTCCGGGGGCGAGAACATCTGGCCGGTGCCGGTCGAGGAGGTCCTGCGGGCCCACCCGGCGGTGGCCGAGGTGGCCGTCGCCGGCCGGCCCGACCCCGAGTGGGGGCAGCGGGTCGTGGCCTGGGTGGTCCCCGCCGACCCCGACCGCCCGCCCCGGCTGGAGGAGCTCAGGGACCTGGTGGGCGAGCGGCTGGCCCGCTTCGCCGCCCCCCGGCAACTGGTCATCGCATCGAGCCTGCCGCGGACGTCGATCGGCAAGATCCGCCGGGAGGAGCTGGTGGCGCCCGAGCCGGGTTGACCGCTCCGGCCGGTAGGTTGGCGCCATGGACATGCCCTACCGACGCCTGGGCCGTTCCGGCCTGCAGGTGAGCGTTCTGTCGTTCGGATCCTGGGTGACCTTCGGGCCCCAGCTCGCCGGTTCGGGGGCGGCCGAGTGCCTCGACGCGGCCCGCGCCGCGGGCGTCAACTTCTTCGACAACGCCGAGGCCTACGCCGGGGGGGAATCCGAGCGCATCATGGGTGAGGCCATACGGGAGCTGGGCTGGTCCCGCCACTCCTACGTGGTGTCCACCAAGCTGTTCTGGGGTCTGCACGACGGGCCCAACATGAAGAACACGCTCAACCGCAAGTACCTGCGCCAGGCCATCGAGGCCAGCCTGGAGCGCTTCGGGCTGGACTTCGTGGACCTGGTGTTCTGCCACCGCAACGACCCCGACACCCCCCTCGAGGAGACGGTGTGGACCATGTCGGAGATGGTCGAGCGGGGCCAGGCCCTGTACTGGGGGACCTCGGAGTGGCCGGCCGACGAGATCCGCGCCGCGTGGGAGATCGCCGAGCGCCACCACCTTCACAAGCCGGTCATGG
>JAKAXN010000346.1 GCA_021816565.1 Actinomycetes bacterium | reverse complement strand
GCCTCGGCCAGCACCTCGTCGTGGGCTGCGGTGTCGGCGGCGTCGAAGGCCACCGTCTCCACCCGGCCGGCCCCCGAGCGGCGCAGGCGCTCGGCCGCCCCGTCCAGGCCGGCGGAGTCCCGGCCGGCCAGGACCACGGTGGCCGACCGGGGCCGGGCCAGCTGCTCGGCGATGGCCAGGCCGATCTCGGAGGTGCCCCCGAGGACCAGCACGGACTGCACCGCCCCCAGAGCGTCCCTCATCTCGGCCCCGCCGCCGAGGCGGCGTCCGGGCCGGGACCCGCGAGGGGTCCCGACAGGGCGGGCAGGCGGCGTAACAGGTCGGAGCGCATACGGCGGTCGGGGTCCAGTCTTTCTCGGACTTCCCGCCAGGCGGGAAGCCGTGGGTACATGGTCTCGAGCAGCTCCGGGCGGAGCCTCGAGTCCTTGGCCAGGTAGATGCGGCCGCCGGCGGCGACGACCTTCTCGTCCATGCTGTCGAGCAGGTCGGCCAGCCCGCCGAACGACACCGGCAGGTCCAGCGCCAGGGTCCAGCCGGGCCGGGGGAACGACAGCGGGCCGGCGTTGGACGGCCCGAAGCGCTTCAGCACGGCCAGGAACGAGGCGCAGCGCTGCGAGACCAGCTCCTCGATGATCCGCCGCAGGGTGGCCTCCTCCCCGTCGGGCAGGACGAACTGGTACTGCAGGAAGCCCCGGGCCCCGTAGATGCGGTTCCACCCGGCGACCATGTCGAGGGGGTGGAAGAACGACGCGGCCGGCACCACGTGGCCCTCCGCCCGCTTCGGGGCCTTGCGGTACCACAGCTCGTTGAAGGCGGCGACGGTCCAACGGTTGAGCAGACCGGACGGGGCCCACGGCGGGGCCGGCACCGAGTCGAGGGGGGCGAAGCGCAGGGCCCGGTCGGCCGATCGGCGGCCGGCGGGCAGGTCGTCGAGGCGGGCGTGCTCGCCGAACTCCACGATGGAGCGGCCCAGCGACGAGCCCCGGGCCAGGCAGTCGATCCACGCCACCGAGTAGCGGTAGCGCTGGTCCCGCTCGGCCATGAGGCTCATGGTGGTGTCCAGGTCGGGGGTGCGCTCGCTGTCGACCCGGATGAAGCCGGTCTCGATACGCAGGACGTCGATGGTGGCCCGGCGGATCAGCCCGGTGAGGCCCATCCCCCCGGCGGTGGCCCAGAACTCCTCGGGGGTGGCGTCGGGGGTCAGGGTGAGCGGCCCGAGCGCCGGCGACACCAGCTCCATGGAGCGGACGTGGGCGGCGAAGGTGCCGTCCCGGTGGTGGTTCTTGCCGTGCACGTCGGAGCAGATGGCCCCGCCCACGGTGACCTGGCGGGTGCCGGGGGTGACCGCCGGCCACAGCCCCATCGGCACCAGGGTGCGCATGAGCCGGTCCAGGCTCACCCCGGCCTCGGCGGTGACCGTCGCCGCCTCCAGGTCCACGTCGATGATCCGGTCCAGGCCGGTCATGAGGGCCACGTCGCCGCCGGCGTTCTGGGCGGCGTCGCCGTAGCTGCGACCCAGACCCCGGCCGATCACCCCCCGCTCCCCGGCCCGGGCCAGGACGCGCTCCACCTCGTCGTCCCGGTCAGGGGTGCTGACCCGGGCCGCCGTCGGCGAGGTCCGGCCCCAGCCGGTCAGAAGGTCGCTAGCCGTAGACACCGAGGGCGAACAGTACCGCCCAGATCACACCCATCAGCTGCAGCTGCCGGTCGCCGAGCACCAGCTCCTCCGGCCGGGCCCCCTTGCCGCTGTCGATCAGGAAGGTGAAGTGCAGCAGGGCCAGCAGCACGGGGATGATCGAGAGCTGGAAATAGATCCCGTCGTGGTGGTGCACGGCCGCGGTCTGGAGGCTGAACGCCCACAGGCTGTAGCCGACCACCGCCCCGGTGGCGGCCAGGGCCACCACGATGCGCAGGAAGGTGGTGGTGTAGGCGTCGAGGGTGGCCCGGTGGCCACCCCGGCCCTCCCCCAGCTCGGCGTGCTCGGACAGCCGCTTGCCGGTGACCATCAGGAGGCTGCCGAAGGTGGTGACGATGAGGAACCACTCCGACACCGCCACCGGCACGGCCACCGCCCCGGCGATGGCCCGCAGCAGGAAGCCGCCGGCCACGCAGGTCAGGTCGTAGATCGGCAGGTGCTTGAGGTAGCTGCTGTAGGCCACCTGCAGCACCACGTAGATGCCGAGCACCAGGCCCAGCTGGAGCCTGAGCAGGGCACCCAGGGCCACCCCGCCGGCCATGAGCACCGCGGCCATGACCAGAGCCACGGGCACGCTGATCACCCCGGCGGCCACCGGCCGGTTCCGCTTGACCGGGTGCCGGCGGTCGGCGGGGGCGTCGAGGGCGTCGTTCAGGAAGTAGGTCCCCGACGACACCGCGCAGAACAGCCCGAACGCGGCCAGCGCGTGCAGGAAGGCATTCCCGTGGGTCAGGACGGCGGCGGCGCCCGGAGCGGCGAAGACCAGGACGTTCTTGGTCCACTGCTTCACCCTCATGGTGCGCACCACGCCGGCGACCGGACCGGACGACCGGCCGCCCCGGACCGGGGCCCCGACGGCGGCGGCGACCGCCCCGTCCCCGGCCCCCGCTCCTGCGGGCTGTCCGGTCATCTCGACGTCCCGGTCAGCAGCGGGTCGCACAACCGGCCGGTCAGGGGGCGGCCTGGACCGTCACGAAATCGCGGGTCCAGCCGTAGAGGTACTGATCGGCCGGGCGGGCCTGACCGGGTATGGCCGCGCTCAACGGAGCGCCGGGGGTGGCGGCCACGTCGGCCTGCACCCACTCGGGGTTGATATCCAGCTCCATGGCGGTCACACATCCAGCATCGAGGAGAGCGGTCGAGAGGTCTGCGGGCACCGAGTAGTGGCTCGCGGCATAGATGAGGTTACCCGCCTGGTCGGTGCCGACGGCGCTTCGGGCCACGTAGTTGACCCCGCCCAGGGTGGCCCCCCAGGCCCCGATCGAGTTGATGGACGGACTGGCCTGCCCCCCGCTGATGAGCGGCGGCAGGTTCTGGCGGACGCTGGCGATGGACTCCCCCGGCAGCGGCGCGCCCTGGCCCCAGACCGCCACCCGGGCGGCCCCGCCGTTGTCGATCACCAGGCTGCCCATTCCGGTCTGCAGGGCCTTGAGCACCACCCCGTCCACCTGGAACCCGCCCGAGCCGGTGCTGGTGTAGAAGCCGCCGTTGAACGCGCCGAGCAGCACCGGCCGCTCGGCTGCGCTGACCGCTGATCCGGCCGACGCCGGGATGGGCTGGGAGTTGGTGGGGGGATCGGTGCTGCCGACGTGCAGGTCGAACACGGTCCGGCCGGCCAGGAACTTCAAGAGGACGACGTTGGCCCCGTCGGAGGTGACCACCGTCTTCTGCTCCACGGCCGGCCCGGCGGCGTCCTGGCTGACGACGGTCCACCCGCCGGGCACGACGGTGGTCGGGGTCGGCGCCGCGGTGGCCGGGGCGGCGGTGGCGGTGGCGGGGACCGGGGCGGCGCTGGTGCGGGTGGTGCTGGGGGCCGGGCCGGCGGTGGTTCGCGTGGTGGAGCTGGTCCCGGTGGTGGAGCTGGCGCCGCTGGTGGAGCCGGTGGTGCTGGTACCGCCGGCCGTGGTGGCGGCCCCGCCCCGGGAGCTGGTCGGGGAGGCGGCGGTGGTGCCGGCCCGGTGGGAAGCCGAGGAGCGCACGGCGGTCCCGCTGCCCGCGGAGCAGGCCGCGGCCAGGGAGCCCGCCCCCAGCAGGGCGACGAGGTACGGGTATCGGGGGCGCACGCCGGTCAGGCCCCGGAGGCGCTCAGAGCACCGGGGGCGGGAGCCCCGGTGGAGCCGCTCGAGGTGCCACCCGAGACGCTGCTGCCCGGCACCGAGGGCAGCGCCACCCTGAAGAAGTCCCGGGATTCGAGGGTGGGCCCGAGGTAGCGGTCGGCGGGCCGCTGCATCTGGGGGTAGAGCTTGACGCCGGTCACCTGCGACGGGTTGCCCGGGCTGTGCTCGAAGAAGTTGAACGTCACCCACTCCGGGTTGATGTCGAGCGACATGGCCCTCACCGCTCCCACCCGCTGCAGGGACTCGGCCAGGCTCTTGGCCGTGAGCGCCGGGCCGGCCACGTAGACGAGCGCCCCGTCAGCGGTGACCCCGATCCCGGAGCGGGCCACCACGGTATTGGCACCCAGAGTGGCTCCCCAGATCTGGGTGTCACTGTAGGTGGCGTCGGGGGCGGCCTGTCCGTGGTCGACCAGGGGCACCAGGTTCTGCAGGACGGCGACGACCTGCGGGGTCATGGTCACCTCCGTGCCCCAGGTTCCGATGTTGATCCGGCCGCCGCGGTATATGACCAGCGAGGCGGCTCCGGGCTGGAGCGGCACCTGCATCTTCCCGTCCAGGTAGAAGCCGCCGTGGGCGTCCTGCATGCGGAAGCCACCGTTGAAGGCGGCCACCGTCGTCGGGAGCTGGGCCGGGTTGATGTAGGGGGTCTCCGGCCAGGTCCCGCCCGGTTCCTGGGCGCCGGGTATCAGGGAGATCTTGAGCAGCGTGGGATCCATCCACACGGCGCTGGTGATCTGGCTGGTGTACACCTGGTCGGCCCGGAACTGGGCTTCGTACATGGCCGGGATCCCGTCGACGGTCACCCCCGTCGGCGTCCACTGGCCCTCACCCGGCAGCGCCGGCGACACAACCAGCGGGACCGGCGACGGCGGCGGAAGGTGGCTGACCGACACCAGGCCGCCTGCGGGGGACGAGGAGTTCTGGTGCGCCGTCGGCACCTTGTTGAGCGCCTTGGGCCGGCCGCCCTTAGCCGGGGCGTTGTGGTTGTAGTAGTACTGCTCCATGGCGCTGGCCAGGGCCGCGGCGTGGTGTGACCTGAGCCAGTCCGCCCATTTGGCCGAGAAGCTCTGATTGCCGGGCGTGCGCAGCGCTCCGATGAGCGACACGACGAAGAGCAGGGCGATCACCGCGACCAGGCTGAGCGGGACGAGGAGCAGTTGTCTGCGTGAGCGCCTCCGCGGACGCCGGTACTGCTGATGCATGTGGATCCAGTCTCGTGGACGCAATCACTTAGGTTCGGTCGCTCCACGTAAAAGAACGGCAAATATTCCCAGGACTCCCCAATCGGAAGTCCCGCCGCCCGC